>CAZYZZ010000125.1:0-3448 GCA_964651995.1 Microcaldota archaeon | reverse complement strand
ATAATTCTCCCAAGTTGATATCATGGATAGCGCAAAGCAGGCTCAAGGTGTTCAAACTGGAACCACTACTGTGGGTATGGTTTGTAAAGATGGTGTTGTTCTTGCATCAGATAAAAGAGCAACCATGGGATATTTGATTGCAAGCAAAGACATTGACAAAATTTATCCGATAAACGACCGCATAGCAATGACTATTGCAGGAAGTGTCGGAGATGCCCAGACTCTTGTTCGATGGATGGTTTCTGAAATCAAGCTATACGAACTCAAGCACGAGAGGCAGATCAATGTTGAGGCAGCAGCAACATTGCTTGGCAATATTCTTGCACAGCATAAATTTTTCCCATTCTTCGTCCAGCTTCTTGTTGGCGGAGTTGATGAAAAGCCAAGATTGTTCTCCGTTGATATGCTTGGAGGAATGACAGAAGAAAAATTCACTTCAACAGGCAGCGGATCACCAATTGCTTACGGTGTTCTTGAAGAGTTATTCAAAGAAAACCGAGACATTACATCCAATCTTCCTGTCGCAGCAAAAGCAGTCAGCGCTGCTATGAAAAGAGATGCGGCAAGTGGAGAGAGAGTTGATCTAGTGGTTGTTACCAAGTTTGGCTTCAAGAGAATCTCAAAAGAAGAAGTCAACAAATTGATCAAAGCTTAATTTATTTTTTTATTTTAATATCCGAACCTCTGGTTCTCTTTGCATTTTGTTTCATATTCATATTTTAAGGGGTGTTTTAATTTGCACTACAAAGACATTATAAGAAAGATCGAGGAAATTATGCCAGGAAACTGCGAAGTTACAAAGGTAGAGCCTGAAGGGCTTTCTACAGTAATCTATATCAAGAATATCAAGGCTTTTTATGAGAACGACCGTCTAATCAAGGAACTAGCAAGCGCACTGAAGAAAAAAGTGACTATCCGCGTGGACCCAACAGGCCTCATGCAGGAGGACAAGGCGCGAAAGCTTATCGAGGAGCTTGTTCCAAAAGAAGCTGAAATAAAAAGCATAACATTTGTCCCTGAGATGTGCGAAGTCCGGATCGAGGCAATAAAGCCGGGACTGGTTATCGGAAAGGGAGGATCAATACTCAAAGAGGTCATGCTCCAGACAAGCTGGTCTCCGGTTACTCTGAGGGCTCCGACAATGCCGTCACGAACTCTGGATGGCCTTAGAAAAAGCTCTGCACTTGAAGCTGGAGAGAGAAAAAAATTCCTCATCAGCATTGGAAAGAAGATCTGCCAGTCTGCTCCGCCAGGAGACTGGATCCGTGTAATGGCACTTGGCGGTTTCAGGGAAATCGGAAGGTCATGCCTTCTTGTCCAGACCCCTCACAGCAAAGTTCTGATAGACTGCGGTGTGAACCCTGCAACTTCTGATCCAACAAAAGCATATCCATACCTTAACATGGCAGGATTCTCGCTAAAAGACATTGATGCGGTTGTGCTGAGCCATGGGCACATGGACCACATGGGTTTCCTTCCATATCTCTTTGCTTATGGTTATGATGGCCCTGTTTACTGTACTCCTCCAACAAGGGACTTTACAGTTCTTCTTCAGCAGGATTACCTCAATCTCTGCAACAAGGTATTCAATGTAGATGCTCCATACAAGAAAAAGGACATCCAAAAACAAATGAGGCACATGATCACAGTTGCATATGAGGAAGTCGTTGACATCACTCCTGAGATAAAGATGACTCTCTATAATGCCGGCCATATCCTTGGAAGCGCGAGCGTCCATCTTCATATCGGTGAAGGAGCGCACAATCTCGTTTATTCTGCTGATATCAAGTTCGGATTTACCAGGTTGTTTGAGCCTGCAAATACGAGGTTCCCAAGGCTTGAGACCCTCTTTATTGAAAGTACATACGGAGGAAGAAACGACATTTCAGTAAACAGGTTTGAGAGCGAGAAAAGGCTCATGAGAATCATCCGCGAGACTACTGAGAAGCGCGGAAAGGTCTTGATTCCTGTTTTTGCAGTCGGAAGATCGCAGGAGCTTATGCTTGTTATTGAAGAGTTTGCACGAAGAGATCCAAACTTCAATACTCCTGTCTACATCGACGGTATGGTGCTTGAGGCATCTGCAATACATACTGCATATCCTGAATACCTAAGAGACCAGCTTCAGAGGAGAATCCTCTCTGACAGAAGCCCGTTTGAATCTCCTATCCTGAAAGTTGCAAAGGGAACAAGCAAAGAGAGCATCGTTGCTCCTGATGAGCCTGCAATTATCCTTGCTCCTTCTGGTATGCTTACCGGAGGGCCGTCCTATGAATATCTCAAGCTTCTTGCAGATGACCCGAAGAACACACTTATCTTCTGCGGTTATCAGAGCGCCCTTTCCCTTGGAAGCAAAATCCAGAGGGGAATGAAGGAAATACCAATGCTCGGCGATGACGGAAAGATGAAATCCCTCAAGATCAACATGCGCGTTGAGACAGCAGAGGGCTTCTCAGGACACAGCGACAGGGCACAGCTGATGGCTTACCTGAAGAATCTCCGTCCATCTCCCGAGAGAGTATTCACAATGCATGGAGACTGGAACAAAACAGATGAATTCTCAAGGTCCATCGGAAGCATGCTTAGAAAAGAAACAAGAGCTCTTGCAGATCTTGAAGCACTTCGCCTGAAGTAATCTCTTTGTTTTTTTAATGTTTTCGAGGTGAAAGTCCCTTGGAAATCTTTAAAAGACCTTCCACAATATTAGCAAGCAAGGTGTTTTCTCATGGACGAGGAAGAAGAATTTGACGATGATGATTTCGAAGATGAAGATTGGGGAGAGGAAGACGAAGAGTAGCCTGGTGTCATCTATGGACGAAGAAGAAGATTTTGATAGTAGCGAAGTTGAAGATGATCCTTGGGAGGAAGATGACACGGACGAATACTAGTCTCTTTTTAACTTTTAATCTGAATTTTTTATCAGGGCCCGTAGCTCAGTTGCGCTTTTTGAAAAAAAGCGCAGAGCAACTTGGATAGAGCGGCAGCCTTCTATGTTATTGAGAAGATTTTGAATCAGCTTCTCATAATTGCTGGAAAGCTGTAGGCCGGGGGTTCAAATCCCCCCGGGCCCGAACCCTACTATTAGTCTTTATATTTCTTTTCTACTAATATATGCAATAACAATTCTTTTCCTTAGGTGATCATATGGATATGAAAGAAATAAGCGAGATGTTAAGTTCTCTTGTTAATGACTCAACAATCCCCAAAAACATCAGAAAAGCTCTCTCAGATGCAAAGATGCGTCTTGATAGCGACGAAGAGGCCAATGTAAAGATCAGCGCTGCAGTGTACCTGATCGAATCAATCACAGAAGACATCAACATGCCTCCGCATGCAAGAACCCAAATCTGGGCTATAATGAGCGCATTGGAGTCACAAAAATAATGCTTGCCAAACTATCTCAAAGCGGAATAAGACTTACTATGGAAGCAGAGGAGATAGTAAAATC
>CAZYZZ010000124.1:0-3449 GCA_964651995.1 Microcaldota archaeon | reverse complement strand
GCTAAGTCGTAACAAGGTATCCGTAGGGGAACCTGCGGATAGATCACCTCCAAATTTTGATAATCACATCATCAAAATAATTGGAATGCGTGTGCGAGAGAAACGAATATTTTCTTACCAGATACTCTAAATGAAGCGTGAGTCGTTTATAATTCTCTTAGCGTGAGCCATATCACTGTTCCTCAGAAATATTGTTTCGCCTGTAATAGTCCCAATCAGCAATGATTCTGGAAAAGACTGGCTCTTTCTATAATTGTTGTTATTAGTGCTAATTAGCAATAGATATATAAATTCAATACCACAAATTCACTATAATACAAACAATATGGGATTTTCATGACTGTTACTAAAATTTCCAGAAAACACATGGATCTGCGCGATAAAAAAGTGATTGCGGTAGCGCCACTGGCAGAGCCTCTTGCTGATATGAAAACTCTTTATCTCAGATCACTGAGGCATGATGTAAACAGCCTTCTCTCCCCAGTCATATCAATGAATGATTTCTTTTCTAATGTCGGAAAAACAACTGCAGCAAGAATCCATCCAAAGATAACTGCTTTTCACAGAAGTTCAAAAACAGTTCTTGAGCAGGTAGCGCAAATTGCAGGCCTGATGGTCGATATCCAGCTTGATTCTGCAGTTGGCATGCCCTTTGATCCTAATGACGAGATAAAACGTGCAATCTTATCTCTCACAAATGCTGCTGGCAGCTCCAAGATAAATGCTGATCTTCAATCTGAAGGATGCGTTTATGGAAATCCGCTTGAGCTCTACCGGGCACTATTCAATGTTCTTCTAAATGCACACCAGTCACTTGGTCCAGAAGGAAGGATAAGCGTAACTTCTTCAAATGTTACTGTTGATATGTCTAGATTTACTGAGATATCGGTTGTAGACACTGGCTGCGGGATGTCCAAAGCAGAACTTGATTCTGCATTTGAGGTTGGCGCCACAACAAAAGAAACAGGAAGCGGACTAGGGCTTTTTGTTGTCATCCATTCAGTTTCACTATTGGGTGGAGTGATTGATGTTGAAAGTATTTACGGAAAAGGGACCAAGTTCAATATGTCGATTCCATTGATGGAGTGATAATCTATGAATTCAAAAAAACTTAGAGGACCAGAAACATCTATCTCCTGCAGAGATGGAGGATTCCCAGCAGCAGGCCTGAAGCCAGCTCCAGATCCGAGAACTGGAGAAAAAACCTCTTTTGGAATTATGCTCGGAGGCTCATCGTTTTCCCTAAGTGAATATGCATTTTCATTTGAAGCAAAAAACTGCATGTGCGCAACAGTAAAAATCGAGAGAGGTTCCAAAGATGTTGCTACTGTGACTGTCTTTTTCAATGAGCCAAAGTCATTGAAGGATCCGGATACAGAAGCAATGATAAAGCTTACCCTGCTTCGCCCGCTTCCTGGAGATCTTGGCCTCTCTGTCAACATTACCAAGAGAGAAGGCCAGAATAACTGCTAGGTGGTTCATATGTCTGGCCAAAAGAAAAAGTTCAAGGTTATGCAGAGCAAACCTGCCAAAAAGCAATCAGACTTCAAGAGGGTAAAGGCACTCTATGAGGCTGCAACTGGAAGGGAGTATCGTGTTACAGAAGAGCGCTTTGCTACAAGGTCAGGAGAATCCGATACTGTGATGGATGAGGCCATGGAGATCATCTCGCTTCTTTCTCAAGAGGAATTCCACTCATTTCTTGGAGGGCTTATAAGATCAGGCAAAGGCAGTGCAGATCTCTGCCTTGAGGTTGTTGCATTTTTCCATGACAGGACTATCAAAGGCTTTGAAGAGCAGGGCCCAATCGGCTTGTTTGCAGCAGCAACATCCCATATGATTGGTTCATATCATGAGGGCGACTCTACATATCAGTTTGACTCTGGAAGCAAAACATATACAAGTGCAGAGATGGAATCAATTGAGCGCATCCACAGCCTGATTACCCAGACCAGCAATGGTCTCAATTGAGAATATTTAAATATACTATGAGTCATAATGTAGTATTATATGGTAAATCGTGCTATTACTTCTGAAGCCAAATCTGGCAAAATTGTTCCACATAAACCAGGCAGACTAAACCTTGCAAGACGTGCTCTGAACTTGTCAAAAAAACACTGGCAATCCCGTCCATTTCAAAGGGAAAAACCAAATATTGTTAGTGAACCCAAGGCCAACGAACCCAGGGAGATTACCAATCAAAAATGTCTGGATCTTTCGGATCGCGGGCTTCTCTCACTTATAGGTAAAATGGAGGAATTGGATGTTCCTGTCGCACAGGCAGGCATTGATCTTTCACAGGCTGGCGGCCCATACAGGGAGAAAAATGATCTCTCTGAATATGACATGTCGGTTCTGCGTGCAAAGGCGCAGGTTCTGGGTCATTTGATGAGGTCAAATGATCTTTCTGCAGAATTATTCGAATCAGTCACATATGACCTTTGCAGCGAGGATCCGAAGTTGCGCCAGGATGCTGCAAACCTTCTTGGTGCATTGCTCCTTGATGAAAATCTCTCTGATATGAAAACCAGGGTAGCGGCACTAACTACATTGGTTGCCTACTCAAAAATATCCGAGGAAGCAAGAAAAATACTCAATAGCATGTCCTACAGCGATAAGACCATTGCTGAGATAGAAGATGAGATTTCAACAAAGCCAAGGCCACTACATGTTGCCATTGGAGCTGTTTGTGCCGGGATTGGAATTGTTGCTGCCCATGCACTGATTTCTGCCGGAAATACTGGCCTTGCCCTTGTAGTATTGGGCTATTCCATTGTAGGTGCGTTTAATTTTGTCTATAACAAGGCAATTGTCAAATCTTCCAGAATTTTAATTGGGAGGATTATGAGGGGCAAGCCCAAGTTTGAATACAGAAGACTTGCTGAGATAGATGATTTCAAATCCTTAGAGCTCAAACCTTCTCTCGAAGTTCCAATGATTGCAGAAAAAAGTGCTATTCCAGATCAAGATTAAAAAAAATAAAAAAATATATCCTCCTTCTGGCATCAGAATGCTATAAGAGCAGCTCTAGGTTCGGGTCGCTTAGCATTCTATATACACTCATGTGAGACATGCCGACAACTTCAGCTACCTTTCTCATGGACAGCCGCTCGACAAAGTACAATTGAAGCACCTGCTCAACCCTTGCCGAATTTTGCGCTTTCCGTGGCCTGCCACGTCTCGAAGAGGAATATTCCTTATAGTCCTCTGGTCCTGGCGGTGCAAAGGGAGCCGAGGGCTCATCCACCACACTTAAGTTATTCATTTACTATCACCGATTTTTTTTGAAATTAGGGGCAATAATGCCCCTCAAACCGTTATGAATTGCCAATATTTTGGCGTTAAATCATCTAGCTTAAAGTTCCGCCGCAGGATTTTCCGGGCGTCACGACCTTTTCAGATCCCCTTATTTCCTGCATTCCACCTGTTCCCAGATGATAAAGGTGTAG
>CAZYZZ010000123.1:0-3506 GCA_964651995.1 Microcaldota archaeon | reverse complement strand
AGTGCTCACAGAATCCGTTGAAGAGCTTGAATAGTGGAATTATGGGGTCTGTCTACTCTCTAAAAACCCTCTCTATATTCCTTTACTGTTTTTTTGTATTCTTCATTGTCTGCTAATGGCAGGTCATCAGAACCTGAAGAAACTTCGAGCATTTCCCTTATCTGCATTCTTAATTTTCTTGTCGAATGTCTTCCTGTTGGAGTGGAATATTTTATTTTCTGATCTCTAAACTTTTTGCTGGTTGCAAAACAATTTCCAATTTCTATAATCCATCCCCCGCACAACAGCCTAAATAGCCCACCTCTAATTTCCTTTTCCGTAAAAATAGCATGATTAATGTAATCTCCTGCTCCAATGATGTCTCTGATATTCGCTCCTTTTTCTCCACTGCTAAACTCTATGGCAGCGAGCAGCACAACATCTGAACTCTGGTATTTCCTATCTACCATGAAGATATCTGGTCTTTAGACTTAATAATCTTAATTCAGATTTCTATTTCACAGACATAAACTTCAAATTCAAGGCCGAACTTCTCAAGAACGCCGGGCGCCACCTTACCAAAAATACCAACCTCTTTTCCCTTGCTCAACACTTTGCATGAAATTTCCTCTTCGAAAAGCTTATTCTTGAATTTTTTCAGTGAAATTTCAAGTCCAAGCTCCCTTCCCAGAGTTTGCAGATACCCTCTCACATCAGAAAACTTCACTTCCTTGTCCATAACACCAAAAACCAGTTTCTTCTTGGTTGCCTCTTCCTGGACAATACCATGTTCATAGAATCTCTGGGGAAGACCCTTCATTTTATTTGTGGCAAATGTATCAAGCATATCTGCAATAAGAGTTGGCCTTACTACTGTGAATTCTACTGAATTGGGGTTTGATATTTCCACAACTCCCTTTCCATAACCTACATCAGCAAGCTTTTCCTTGTTTGTCAGGATGAAAGTGCTGAGCTCAACAAAACCCATGCCTCTCATCACACGATCTCCCTGCTCAAAAGGTTCAATACGCTCGCCTGGCGAGAAGAAATCCGGAAGTGTTTTTTCAAAATTATTATATCCATAGGCAATTGCAATGTCTTCTATGATATCTATATTACCCAGAATGTCTGCCCGGTATGGCGGCACTATGACTTCTCCATCTTCGTATCTATAACCCATCCTCTCCAATAATTTTTTCACTTCTTTTTCCTTTAATTCAGGGCCCAATATTTTTGTAACCTCGGAAATGTCGAGCTTCATTCTCTTTTCGCTCAGGTCCGGAGTCTGGAACGTTTCCTTCTCATACTCCATTGTAACTTCCTGGATCTCTGCTCCCATGTCTGCAAATGTACAGACCAGAATATTCAGAGCGGCTTTGCATGAATGAATGTCATTTCCTGTTACTTCAACAAACAAATCCTCTGTTTTTTCATCGACCTTTCCTGTTTCAGCTGAATTTACTATTGGAATCAGGCACATTATCTTCTCTTTTGCATCAACAAACACAGGGTATCTTTCAAAATCCCGGATGAGATGGCCATATTGTTTTCCTTTTTTATGTTCCTCCAGAATTTTGTCTGCGCTCATCTCTTCCTCATGTCCAAGAGGCACATAACTAATCTCTCCTGGCTTCATTGTCGTGTACCTGACCGGGAAATTTATCGCATGGAGCGGATAGACTCCGATTCCAAATCTCTTTACTCTTCTTCCCAGAGTTCCAAGCAGCTTTTCCTGGAGCAGCACAACATCCCTGATCCTCTGGTCATTGAATTTGATTCCCTTTGCTACTGCACAGACAGTATATGGCCTGATTTTTGAAACTGACTTGTCCACTACAACCGTGTATTCTGATTTTTTTGCACTGTAGCTTGGACGCTCATTTTTGTAGTATGCCTTAAGTGCCCTGGACAACCCTTCCATAGAATACCAGTCTGGCCTGTTTGGTGTGAGCTCAGCGAGTATTTTTTTTGTATTCTCCTCATATTCGCACGGAGCTCCCAAACTACTTAATCCCTCTATCATATCATCAAGGGGAAGGTCCACTAACTTCTTCATTTCTTCATAACCAAATTCAACAACAACCATGATTCTCACTTTGATTTTTCTTCTTTTGCAAGATTTCGTACATATTCTGAATGATATTCCTCAGTCAAACACCCATTGCAGATTGACAATCCAACTGCTTTTTTCAATCCCTCAACTGAAATGTAATTGAGGCTGTCAGCATCGAGGTATTCTCTGATTTCTTCAATTGTTTTCTTGTTGGCAATCAGTTCCGTGTATGTTGGCATGTCAACACCATAGAAGCAAGGCGCTTTTACTGGCGGGCAGGTAATCCTCAGATGCACTTCCTTTGCGCCTGATCTTCGAACAAGCCTTACTATCTCCTTCAGTGTAGTTCCGCGCACAATACTATCATCAATCAAGACAACTGACTTTCCATCAACCACTGATTTGAGTGGGTTGAGTTTTAACTTCACTGCATTTATTCTTTGCTCCTGGCTTGGCATGATGAATGTCCTTCCAATATACCTGTTCTTTATCAGTCCTTCTTCATACGGAAGCCCCAGGCTTCTTGCAAAGCTCACAGCAGCAGTTCTTGAAGTGTCTGGAACCGGAACAACAACATCTGCCTTGACCGGAGACTCTTGAGCCAGGACCTCTCCAAGCCTTGTTCTGGCCTCATAGACTTCTACTCCGTTGATTATGGAGTCCGGCCTTGAGAAATATACATATTCAAACATACAGTGTTTTTTCTCTTTTTCAACCAGCTGCTTTCTTGAAGCGATCTCTCCTTTTTCTACTGTAATGAATTCCCCACCAGTCACATCTCCCTTATATGGGATATTGTTTACATCAAGCGCAACTGTTTCAGATGCAAAGCATATGAAGTCCTCATTTTCTCCCCATACCAAAGGCCTTATCGCATGCGGGTCCCTGAAAACATACAGCTTGTCATCCATGATTACGACATCAGAGAAAGATCCTTCAAAAGTTTCCATCACCTTCTTTGCACCAAGCTCTGCATCTTTGATATCATAAAGGACATACAGAACCGGCTCCGAATCAACCGTACTTGTGAACGAATAGCCCTTTCCTTCAAGGTCTTTTTTCACAACCTCATAATTTGCGATATGTCCGTTGTGTGCTGTTGCAATATTGTCCTTGATAGAGGGCTGCACGTCGCATATCCTGCACTTTCCTATTGTGGGGTATCTCGTGTGTCCGATTCCAAGATCTCCCTCAAGCGCTATGTCTCCAGGCTCAAATATCTGGTCAACCAGTCCAACTCCCCTTCTTATCTGGATTCCCTTTCCATCGTGGACTGCAAATCCTGCTGCATCCTGCCCCCTGTGCTGCAGTGCAATCAGCCCGCGGTATAAGAGCGGGGCGACGTTTTTCCCCTTCTTTGAATATATGGCAAGTACTCCACACTCCTCCCCCTTTTCGTCAGAATAAGAAGTAACAAACTTTACGACCATAGGTCTATACTGAATAGTTTGTTTTTAATATTTTTCAACAAATC
>CAZYZZ010000122.1:0-3517 GCA_964651995.1 Microcaldota archaeon | reverse complement strand
AGACTTCCTTGCCCAGCTGCAGAACGCATAATTTTTTCTTTTTTATTTTCTTTTTTTCAAATAACGCCTCAAAGCCACTTTTATAAACATTTCTTCTTATAATCCGATAATCCAATTATTTCCGGCGCGGCAATTGTCCAATTGCATCTTTGAGAAATATTCTCATAGATCCCGTTTGTTGTAGGGGACCTGTCCCTGAATTTTTCGGGCAACGCGACGTTACAAAAAGGTATATCAATATGGATATCCAAAAACCCAGAAGAGGTTCAATGGCCCACAGGCCTAGGAAGCGAGCTAGAAGTCAGAATGTTCGTGTATGCTGGCAAGACTCAGATGAGCAGAGAGTTCTTGGTTTTGCAGGATACAAGGCAGGAATGACTCATGTAGCCTATGTCGATGATTCAGAATCACCGACAAAAGGCCAGGAGATTGTTAGCGCAGCAACCGTGATAGAAGTTCCGCCGATTATGGTATATGGAATCAGGTGCTATGCAAACAAAAATTCTGCAGGAGATATTCTCACAACAGACGAAAAGGTCCTCAAGGCAATTGGTCTCAAGAAAAAGGAAACCAAACCAGTTGACGAGGCAAAAGTCGAGGACGTCCGCCTTCTTGTTTATGCAATGCCATCACAGACAAAGATCGGCAAAAAGCACATCGAGAGGATGGAGATTGCATGCGGCGGCGAGGATGCCAAGGCAAAGCTTGAATACTGCAAATCACTTCTCGGAAAGCAGCTCCGTATTGGAGACGCATTCAAGAACGGCGAATATATCGATGCTATCTCTGTTTCCAGAGGAAAAGGATGGCAGGGACCTATCAAGAGATTCGGATGCAAGATCCAGAGGAGAAAGGCAACAGGAAAGGGAAGGCATGTAGGTACTCTAGGGGCATTTACTCCAGGATACATCATGTATACCATTCCAATGGCCGGACAGACCGGATATCACACAAGAACCGAACTCAACAAGAGAATACTGAAAATAAGTGATAAGCCAGAGGAGGTAAACCCATCGAGCGGATTCCCGCAGTATGGTTTTGTCAATAATGATTACATAATTGTGAGGGGCTCTATCCCCGGACCTGTAAAGAGGCTGATAAAGCTAAGACTTGCAGTGCGCTCTCCAAAATCGGCAGAGGTTGCACTTAGCTATGTCTCCAATTAGGTGTTCATATGAAAGCAACAGTATATTCCGTTGAAGGAAAAGCACTCAAACAAATAGATCTTCCTGAGGTATTTGAATCCTCAAAAAGGGATGATCTTGTCAAGAGGGCTGTATTGAGTGAAGAGAGCAAGACCTATCAGCCAAAAGGAAGCTACAGATGGGCCGGTCTTGAGACAAGTGCCAAATACAGAGGTCGAAAAGATGACTTTGGTACTGTGAAAAACAGGGGTATTCCGCATCTTCCTCACGAGGTTCTTCCAAAGGGCCAGACTGGTAAGGTAAAGAGAATTCCTTATGCAGTCAAAGGTAGAAGAACTCACCCTCCAAAGGTGTGCAAGAAGATTGTCGAGCTTATCAACAAGAAAGAGCATGCAAAGGCACTTGCAAGTGCTCTTGCATTCAGTGCAGACCGCGAGACTGTCTGCACAAGAGCCCATGTTGATATCGGTGTATCACTTCCAATTGTTCTTGAAGATGGTTTTGCCAAGCTGAGCAAGACAACTGAAGTTGCAAAACTATTCGATGCACTCAACCTGTCACGATTTTTGGAAAAGGCAAAGAAGAACGGAACAAAATCTGTTCTTATTGTTGTTTCTGATTCCGGTTCAGTAAAATCAGGTGCAAATCTTCCTGGTGTTGATGTTGTCCGGGCAAGCGAGCTCAAGGTTCGCGATCTTGCTCCTGGAACTCATCCTGGAAGACTGACACTGTTCTGCGAAGGAGCGCTTCCAGAACTTGCAAAGAGGTTTGAAGCATGATATTGATCGCACCAATCAAAACAGAAAAAGCAATTGGAAAGATTGAATACGAGAATGCATTGACTTTCCATGTCAACCTTAGATCAACAAAAAAAGAGATCAGGGATGCAGTGGAAAAATTATTTTCTGTCAAGGTAGACTCAGTCAATACCTTTGTTACTTCAAAAGGTGACAAGCACGCTCTGGTCCGGCTCAATAAGGAGTCCAAGGCAGATGATGTGGCAGTCAAACTCAAAATGATAGCATAGAGGTAATACTTATGGGTAATCGATTAAAACAACAAAAAAGAGGCGCTGGAAGGCCAAGGTATCTTTCTCCAGGCCACAGGTTCAAGACAGACCTTCAGTATCGAAGATATGATGATATTGAGAAAACAGGTGTCTTGACCGGGACTGTGATGAGCTTTATTGATGATCCAGGTCGGACAGCACTGCTGATGAAGGTCAAGTTTGACAATAATGAAACCGGAGTTCTTCTTGCTCCTGAGGGAATTGCAATCGGGGATTCGGTTGACGTTGGTGTCCAGGGAAGACTGGTTCTCGGAAGCGTTCTTCCGCTATACAGGATTCCTGATGGTGCATACATCTTCAATATTGAAAGAAATCCAGGAGATGGAGGGTCTCTCGTAAAATCATCAGGAAATTCTGCAAACATTGTTGCAAAGGAAGGGGGCATTGTTTATGTCAAGCTTCCAAGCAAGACAACAATTGTCCTCTCAAACGAATGCAGGGCGCAGCTTGGCGTTATTGCAGGAGGAGGGAGGCTTGAAAAACCAATGCTCAAGGCAGGTAATAATCACTACAAGAAAAAGGCTCAGAACAGGCTTTGGCCAGTAGTCAGAGGTGTTCATCAGTCAGCCTACAGCCACCCGCACGGTGGTAAGCAGCACCATGTTGGAAAGCCAACAACAGTTGCAAGGTCATCCCCGCCAGGTTCTAAGGTCGGACATCTTGCAGCAAAGCAGACAGGACGGAGAAAAGGTAAGAGAACAGCAAGTCCTGGTAAGAAATAGGTGAGATTATGGTTAAGAAAGAAGTATGGAAAGGTGTTGACGAGGATCATATAGAGAAACTCTCTTTCGATGATTTCCTCAAGAAAGCAACTTCCAGGGAAAGAAGGACACTCCAGAGGGCTATGAAAAACAAGAACAAGAGGCTCAAGGAGTTCATGGAAAAAGTTCGCACTATCAAGGCTGAAAACCCAAAGACAGTGATCAGAACTCATGTGCGCGAGGCAGTGATCCTGCCTGAGTGGGTCGGACTGACCTTTGGAATTCACAATGGAAAAGAGTTCAAGAAAGTAGAGATAACTGTCGGCAAAGTAGGCAAACGCCTTGGAGACTTCTCTCACACAACCGGAAGAGTTGCACACTCTGGTCCTGGTGTCGGAGCAACTAGAGGTTCCAAGTTCGTACCACTGAAGTGATGTTATGAAAGGTTATTCATCAGACATTCCAGAAAATTGTACATCTGCGCGGGTTGAGGGAGTAAATGCTTCCTACAAGGATCTTTCACAGGTCTGCAGGTCCATCAGGTCAAAGAAATCTGAATGGGCAGTCTCTTTCCTTGAAAAGGCAGTGGAAGGAGAAGTTGC
>CAZYZZ010000121.1:0-3642 GCA_964651995.1 Microcaldota archaeon | reverse complement strand
TTCCTCATGCGACATCATCCTCCGCAGAAGCATTATCGTTTGCAGCAAATGCATCCAAGGCATCAATAATTGCATCTCTTGCCTGATCGTCCTTCTGCTGGTCTAACTGTGCAAATGCGCGGTCTAACAAACCCCTTTTTCTTAAGGCCTCATATAATCCGCAGTCCATGCCCTGTAACTCGGATCTACTGTCTACCATATATTCCTTTATTGTCGCTCTAGCAAATTCAATTATCTCATCAAAAGTCATATCATTCCAGGATCGTTGCCTTTGCTCAAATTCAATCTCATCTATTAATCCTCTAATTAGTAAAACTTTATACAATCCGCCGTCTCTTTTTTCGAGTTCATGTCTTCCAGATATGTTCTTTCTCTTCACAAATCTTTTTGCAAACCTAAGAAGTTCCTCATCACAAATACCATCCCAAGATCTTTGTTTATAATCAAATCCAATTTCTCCAAGCAAGTTCCTTTTTCTTAAGGCTTCATACACACCACAGTCAGCTTTTTTCAACTCTACCCTTGAATTTATCCCTTCCTTTTCCATTATCTTCTCTGCAACTTCAATAAGTTCTTCATCACTAACATCCTTCCAAGGCCTTCTCTCTCTTCTTTTTCTCTCAAATCCAATTTTGCCGGATATTCCTCGCTTCAATATTACTTTATACAGTCCAAGATCAACTTCCTGAAATTCCTTTCTTCCAGTTATCCCCTTCTCTTCCATCAATTTCCTAGCTATTCTAAGGACCTCCTCATCACTGGTATCATCCCAAGACCTTTGTTTCTCCTTAAAACCAACAGTATCAAGCAATCCTCTCTTGTATAAGACTTGATATAATCCCTTATCTTCGAGTTCCAGTTCTTTTTTTCTAACCATTCCTTTGCTTGCTACTAGTCTCTTTGCAAGTTCTACAATCTCCTCATCACTCATATCTTTCCAAGATCTGCATTTATTTTCCAAACCAATTTCATCAAACAGTCCTCTTTTATACAATGCCTGATACAATCTAGGATCTTTCTTATCAAGGTCTTTCTTTCCTGTTATCCTATTCTCCCTCAATATCTCTCTTGCATATTCAACAATTTCCTCATCTGTGATCTTACTCCACATTACTCTTCCGCGAGAATCAGTTGGAACAATACCTTGCAAACCTTCAGCCAGTGGCTCTTCCTTTCTTTTCCGAAGTTCTTCTGCTGGAGGCTTTTTCATCTTCCTCATGCGACATCATCCTCCGCAGAAGCATTATCGTTTGCAGCAAATGCATCTAAAGCATCGATTACTGCGTCTCTTGCTTGATCATATTTCTGTTGGTCTATGCGTGCAAATGTAAGATCAACAAGCCCTCTTCTTTTCAAAACAGAATACAATCTAGGATCAGCTTTAGACAATTCACTCCTTCTACTTATACTATTCTCTCCAATTATTTCCCTTGCAAATTCAACAATCTTCTCATCACTCATATCTTTCCAATTTTTACGTTTTCCATCAAACTCAATTTCCTTAACCAGTCCTCTCCTTATCAAAATATTATACAATCCATGATCAGCCTTCTTAAGGTCCTTCCTCCCAGTTATTCTCTTCTCTTCCATTACTTTCTTAGCAAGTTCAACAATCTCCTCATTACTCACACTCTTCCAAGATCTTTGTTTATCTTGAAAACCAACTTCATCAAGCAATACTCTTTCTCTTAAAACAAGGTACAATCCAGGATCAGCCTTCTTAAGGTCCTTCCTCCCAGTTATTCTCTTCTCTTCCATTACTTTCTTTGCATATCCAACAATCTCATCATTGCTCATATCTTTCCAAGACCTATGTTTCTCCTCAAACACAATTTCTTCAAGCAACCCTCTTCTACTTAAAATACGGTACAATCCAGGATCAGCCTTCTCTAATTCATGTCTTCCAGTTATCCCTTGCTCTTCCATCACTTTCTGTGCAAATCTAAAAATCTGCTCATCACTCATTTTACTCCATAGTCTTCTTCCACTGGAATCGGTAGGTACTATGACCTGCAAGCCTTCAGCTAAAGGTTCTTTCTTCGAAGTTTTTGTTTTTTCAACCGGAGACTTCTGCAGTTTTCTCATGCAACGTCATCCTCCGCAGAATTGTTGTCATTAGCAGCGAATGCATCCAAGGCATCAATAACGTCCTGTCTTGCACTTTCTTCTCTCTTTTGATCTAGCTGTGCAAATACGCGGTCAAGTAATTTCCGTCTCTTCAAAATACTATAAACTCCACTATCTGCCTTATCCAGATCGTTCCTCCCAGTTATCCCTTTCTCTTCCATCCTTTTTCTTGCAAATTCAACAATCTCATCATCGCTCATATCCTTCCAAGTTCTTCCTTTTCTTCTTTTCTGAGCAAATCCAATCTCATCAAGCAATCCTCTTTTCTTCGATATATTATACAATCCGCGATCAGCATGCGCCAACTCATATCTTCCAGTTATTCCCCTTTCTAATATGTTTTTTCTGATAAGTTCAATAATCTCTTCATCACTCATACCGATCCAAGATCTCACCTTTTCCTCAAAACCAACTTTATTGAGCAATCCTCTTGTCCTCAAAACAGTATAAACTCCAGGATCAGCATTCTCCAATTCTCCCCTTCCACTTATATTTTTTTCTTTCATTACCCTTCTTGCAAGCTCAATAATCTCCTCATTATCCATATCAGCCCAAGATCGGCCTTTCTTAATTTTCTCCTCAAACCTAACATGATCCAATAACCTTCTTTTCCTCAAAATGTTATACAATCCACCATCAACCCCTCTCATTTCCCCCCTTCCACTTATATTTTTCTCTTTCATTACCCTTCTTGCAAGCTCAATAATCTCCTCATCACTCATGTCCTTCCAAGATCTGCGTTTCCTAATTTTAGTCTCAAACCCAACTTTCTCAACGAGTTTTCTTCTTCTCAAAATAAAATATAATCCAACATCTGTCTTCTGCAACTCTTCTTTTCCAGAAATTCCCTGTTCTTTCATCACTCTTCTCGCAAGTTCTACAATATTCTCATCACTCATTTTGCGCCATAATCTTCTTCCGCGAGAATCAGTAGGAACAGTAACTTGCAGGCCTTCGGCTAATGGTTTTTTCTTCGAAGTCTTTGGTTCTGTAATTGGAGGTTTCTGCAGTTTCCTCATGCAACGTCATCCTCCGAAATAGCATTGTCATTAGCAACTGTGAATGCCTCTAGTGCATCAATTACTGCGTCTCTTGCTTGGTCAGTTTTTTGCTGGTCTATTCTAGCGAATGCGCGATCTAGAAGTCCTCTTCTATATAATATAAAATAAAGTCCACCATCGGTACTCCTCAACTTTCTTCTACTGATTATCTTATTTTCTTCAATTACCTTTCTTGCATACTCAACAATTTCCTCATCACTCATATCCTTCCAAGATCTTTCATTCCTTCTTTTTTGTTTAAACCCAACCTCATCAAGCAATCCCCTGGCTCTCAAAACACTATGCAATCCAGTATCTGACCTCTCCAACTCTTTTTTCCCACTTATCCCCCTCTCTTCCATTAGTTTCCTTGCAAGCTCAACAATCTCCTCATCCTCCATATCTCTCCAAGACCTATATTTATCCTCCAACCCAACTTTCTCAAACAATCCTCTTTTGTGCAAAATATCATACA
>CAZYZZ010000120.1:0-3686 GCA_964651995.1 Microcaldota archaeon | reverse complement strand
CTGCAATTAGAGAAGTATTTGATCAAACCGGAGCATCGCTTCAGAGTGTTGATCGGGTTACTTGCGGTAAGAGGATTGTAGGATAGATGATCACATTCTTGTTAAAAAAAGCGGAAAAGAAGTTCAATCTCTATGATGCCATGACTGGCATGAGCGAGATTATCAGAAGGACTTTTGTTAACAATTCTTTTGATGGGGCACTTACAATGCTGGGTGTCCTTCTTGGAAGCTATGTTGCAGGGATAGACAGTCCGCTTCTTGTGATTAAACTAGGTCTTGCAACATCAATTGCTGTTGGGATTTCAGGCCTCACCGGAGCATTGTTTGCAGAGAGTGCAGAGCGAAAAAGGCAGCTGAAGGAGATGGAAAGCGCTCTTCACCGTAATCTGGACAATACTGAATACAAGAAGGCGCATGATACTGCAACCATCCTCACTGCCCTCATGGATGGCTTCTCGCCTTTCATAGCATCCTTAATCATTCTCCTTCCGTTTTTCCTATTCTCCCAGGGAGATATAGGTGTTGCCTACCAGGCATCTGCTGTTCTCTCCTTTGTTGTGTTTTTCCTGATAGGAGCTTTCCTTGGGAGGACTTCTGGGGATTCAATGCTTTTCATGGGCCTTAAGCTGATGGGAGCAGGACTGTTCTGCATGGCTGTCATTCTTCTTCTTGAAGGGATTGGTTAGACAGTTGTCTAACCTTAGACAGGTGTCTAACTTTTTTTATGATTATTTATAAATGCGGACTGGGTAATATTATATGCGCCTGGGAAATGCAGGTTTGATATCGCGTCGACAACCGTAAGCGATTCCGACTGCGGACTTTTACCCCTGAGGGCTCGTCCCGCCTATCGCTGGTTGCTAGTGTTTATCGTTGGCCTTGATTACTGTCCTGATCAGACGGTTTATCCGACCTAACCTGTACCCGGTTGGCGCAGAAAGATGTTTAGGATTTTTCGGTTGCCCCTGAAAAGGGTGTGTTGTGGGTACCTCTGCATGGCATCGGCCATAAATGCGGTGGCTGGACTTTTTCACCGTATGAAACTCGTGCCTTGTATGTTGAAACCTGTTGCACTGGAGGTTTAGTGGCGTAGCGTGTTAGGGTTAAGTTCGGTATGCGTTCGCAAGCTGCCCTTCAGCCGGGTCCAGACAAGCATCTTTCTCTACTTATTGGCATCTTTTTTCTCTGCAGCCAAGGCCATCCTGGCAATCCTTATCCTCGAAACAAAACCCACCTTCAGGCGATTTGATCTCATCGTTGATCATGCTGTTTAGTTTTTTACTTTGAGAACCTATATTCTCGCTAGTTTCTTTTGCGCTTCCAATCAGCTGTACTGATGCAAGCGCTACTATTGCCAGTATAACAACCATCAGAATAAGCATCTCTGCAGATAATTGGCCTTTCATTCAATCTCTCCCTCCTGTTTTTCAGATATCTGGCAAGATTTTCTTCAGGATTTTCCTCATCTTCCTCATTTATGCGATCTAAAATCAGCTCCAGCATCTCATCTACTTTCTTGCCTGCCCTGTACTTGAATATGTGCCAGGACATCATTCCTCCTCCTCAAGTTCTTCATCATCCAGGATGGCGGCATATTCCTCTTCCAATAGTTCGTCATCACTCATTTCATCCCCCATAAACTGGTGAGACTATGGATGATATATTTGTTATGTTAAGATTAGTGTGGAGTTGCAAGATTTTTCTGTGCCTATTTGGGCAAGTTCACATTCACATCTCTCTTTTTCAGAGGTATAGCAGCAGCACAACTGCAGCAAAAGCCATCTCAACTGCAATAAAGAAAATGACAAGATTCCTTTCAGTTATCCCCCCAAATGCCTTCATTACAATATGCACAAGGCCCTTTACTTTTCCTTCTGGAAGAAGCTTTCCACCAACGATCTTCTGCCTTGTGTGAGGGAACCTGTTTGCTGCCTTGACAAAGAAGTCAAGGACATACGGAATAACCAGGATTGCTCCTGCACTCTCAAGGTTGCCTATTATCACTATGCTAGCGAGACAGGCACCGATAGTAAGGTTTCCAACATCGCCCGGGAATATCTTTGCCGGATAGAAATTAAATACAAGAAATGCAAGAAGAGCCCCAAGCATTGAAATTGCAATAATGCCCATCTCAACTGATCCGTTTGCAATTGCAACAAGAGCCATTGCGCCGAAGATGACAGAACCCATCCCAACTTCCATCCCATTGAATCCGGCAAACATGTTGGACAGGTTTGAAGTTATTGCAATCCCAAGAGGAATCAAAGCAACAATGTATATTATGCCAAAATCAACCGGACCAAAAAATGGAATCACGATCATTGTGCTTCCTGCTGCCTTGACAGCAACAAGCGGAATAGCAGCAAATAGCGGCAAAGTTGCCTTAAGCCACTGGGGAAGATCCAAGAGATCATCGCTTATGCCGATTATTGCGATCATCAAAATAGTGATCAATGCAGCTAGAACAAAAATAAGATTAAAGTCAAAATCCAGAAATGAATTGAAGAAAATTGCAAGAAGAACTCCTGCGCAAATTCCGGCAATGATTGCAATTCCTCCCATCTCAGGGATCACAGGAGCGTTTTCCTTGTTCTCGTCTTTCCCTGTGATCTCTGCCAGCTTTAGCCTTGGGATAAGTACTTTCGTAAGAATTAATGTGACCAGAAGGGCAACTATTCCTGATGCAATGTAATACCCGATCATTTGCGGACCCTCTCAAGCACTTCCTGTGCATATTCTATCTGGAAGTTCTTCTCTTTTGCAAGAACCTCTGCTACTTTGTCTACCTCTTCTCCAACAGCACCTGCCTGTGATGCAATTGATCTTGCATGGAGCTTCATATGCCCCTTCTGGATTCCTACTGTTCCAAGTGCAGAGAGTGCTGCAAAGTTGTTTGCAAGCCCTACACATGCAATTACCATTGCAAGTTCCTTTGAGCCTGATGTCCCGAGAATCTTCAATGCAATTGTTGCAGTAGGATTGCTGCTCATGGCAGGTCCTGCAGTTGCAAGTGCAAGGGGAATGTCAATGCTTCCAACAAGGTCCCCATTCTCGTTTTTATAGTATTTTGTCAGGGGCTCATACTTGCCCATTGCTGCATATGTGTGAGCGCCGGCTTCAACAGACCTCCAGTCGTTTCCAACTGCCATTGCAACTGCATCAACTCCATTCATGATGCCTTTGTTGTGGGTCGAGCACCTGTAGATGTCTGTTCTTGCAAATTCATATCCATCGAGCACTGCTTCTATGACTTTTTCTCCGACGACCTCTTTTTTCCAGACTGCAGTGGCATTAGCAAGCCTTTCTGTTGCAAGGTTGCTTACAATTTTTACTCTTGCTGTTCCATTTACGATTTTCTCAAGAGTCGGAGCTACTCCCTCGAGAGTGCTGTTTACCATGTTTGCTCCCTGCGCATCCCCTACATTTATGAAGAAGTTTACTACGATCATCTTTCCCCTGTCTGTCTCAAGGATCTTTGCCTTGAAGTCCTTCAGCCCGCAGCCATAGATCTCAACATGCTTGAGGAAAGATCCTCCAGTTTCAAGAATATGCTTTTTGTTGACTTCTATGTTCTTCATTGCCTGCTCAACATCCTCTATATTGGTCAGAAGAATCTGCCCGACCATGATCGGACTGTCTGCATTTGCCTTGAATCCTTCTGGCAGCGTCTGCTTTGCTGCCCTTGA
>CAZYZZ010000119.1:0-3691 GCA_964651995.1 Microcaldota archaeon | reverse complement strand
ACAATCCCCAGAGGCACGGATTATAGGTGATAATTATGGATTCAAAAGATTTTGACGTGAAGGAAAAGAATCAATGGTGTCCGGGCTGCGGTAATTTCGGATTGATCGCAGCGCTCAAAGGAGCAATGGCAGACCTTGAGCTCAAGCAGCATGAAACAGTAGTTGTATCAGGAATCGGCTGCTCGAGCAAACTGCCGCATTATGTAGATACTTACGGGTTTGAGAGCATCCATGGAAGGGGACTTCCTGTTGCTTCTGCAATCAAGCTGTCAAACCACAACCTGAATGTGGTGTCAGTTGGAGGAGATGGGGATGGATATGGAATCGGAGTCCAGCATTTTATCCACATCATGAGAAGGAATTATGATCTGACATACATTGTACATGACAACCAGATATATGGACTTACTACTGGCCAGGCATCTCCAACTACCATGCTTGGAACCAAGACAAAGACAACTCCATGGGGAGTTGTAGAAGAGCCTTTCAGGCCGCTTACTACTGCAATCAATGGCGGAGCTACTTTTGTTGCAAGAGGATATGTAGGAGACCCTGCGCACCTGAAGGAACTGTTCAAGCAGGCAATAGAGCACAAGGGATTTGCATTTGTTGATGTGTTCCAGCCTTGCGTGACTTTCAACAAGCTCAATACATACCCATGGTTCCAGAAGAGGGTATACAAGCTTGAGAACAATGATGTGACTGACAAGTGGGAGGCTCTCAAGATTGCAGCAGAAGATGAAGAGACCGACTTTGAGAAGGTTCCGATCGGGGTATTCTACAAGGTTGAAAAACCAACATACGAATCAACCCTGCCTCAGATTAAGGACAAGCCCATGGTCAGGCAGAGCATTGAGAACATTGATATCTCAGAAGCATACAACGAACTGGAATGATTTTAATCTAAATCATCTGATATAGATATGTGAAGATCACTCCAAGGCAATACCAGCAGGCAATCTATGATTCGATAAATGAAAAAGGCAACACCCTAGTGGTACTGCCAACCGGTCTTGGAAAAACACTTATTGCAGTGATGCTGATCAAGGACAAGATAAAGCAGGGAAGATGCCTTGTCCTGACTCCGACAAAGCCTCTTGCAAAGCAGCATCAGAGCTCGATAATGGAGATACTTGGGCTGGATGAGGCGCAGGTTGCGCTTGTCACAGGGGAGATCGCTCCTGCAAAAAGAAAGGACACTTACAATACGGATGTCATAGTAAGCACTCCCCAGACAATCCGAAATGATATTGAGAACAAGGTGCTCAAACCTGATTTTTCACTTGTGATTTTTGATGAATGCCATCGTGCAGTTGGAGATTATGCATATACTCACATTGCAGAATTTTTAGACGATAAAAAAACATTGTTTGTAGGGCTCACAGCATCTCCAGGAGGAAGGATGGACCGGATAAAAAAGGTCATGAAGGCTCTCAAGATAGAGAATGTGGAAATCAGAAGCCAGGACGATGCAGATGTCGAACCTTATGTGCAGAAAAGCACAGTTACATGGGTACAGGTTGCCTTGTCCCCGCATTTCAAGCTGATAAAAAAAGAGCTTGATTCACTGACAGGCAAATATGCAAAGAGGCTTGCTGCAATGGGATTCCCCCCTCCGATCAAGCACAAGGGAAAGTTCATGGAACTTCGAAAAAGGATTCTTGCAACAAGGCACAATATCAAATTTCCTGCAATGATTCAGTATTCAGTTCTTCTCCATGTCCTTCATATGAGCGAATTGCTCGAGACCCAGGGCATATTCCCGATCCGCGGATATATTGAAAAAATAGAGGAAAAGACAAGCAAATCAGCAGCGCTTCTGATCAGGGAGCCTGCATTTGCGAACATAAAAAGACTCTGTGAAAAGGATGAGGACCATCCGAAGATGCCGGTTCTGATAAAAAAGATCAATGAGCTGAACGGAAAGAAGATGATAGTCTTTGTCCAGTATCGTGCGCAGATTTCAAGGATTGAGAAGGTGCTCAATGAAAAGGGAATACGCGCAAAGCAGTTTGTCGGGAAAAAGGATGGTGTGACAAGAAAGATACAGGAAGAGACTATTGCGGAATTTCGCGAGGGAAAATTCGATGTTCTGGTTGCAAGCATGATAGGAGAAGAAGGCCTGGATATTCCTGCTGTTGATGCTGTCATATTCTATGAGCCGGTTCCAAGCGAGATCAGGAGCATACAGAGAAGAGGAAGGGCAGCAAGGCTCAAGGAAGGAGAGGTCATTGTCCTGATGACAAGAGGAACGCGGGACGAATTCTATTATTATGCATCTCAGAACAAGGAGCGGAGAATGAAGAGCATCCTGAGCGGAATGCAGAAATCAGAATCTCCGATCAGGGCAGCAAGAAGGAAATTCAAGAAAAAGACACTGAGCGGACAGACCAAAATGAGCGATTTCAACTGACTATTTCTTCATCCTGCTCACGCTTGTATCAAGGATAAATGCAAGCTCATCATCCTCAAGTTCATAGAAATCCATCATGGCCTGGGGATTCTTTTTTCCAAGTTCCTTGAATATTGGAAGGTAGTCCCTGGCAAGCTTGCTGCTTACATGGAGCTTTGCTCCAAGTTTCTTTCCGATTGATTTGAGCATTGCACGCCTCTGGACAGTTCTTGCCATGCTCCGAAGATAGCCTGGGAATGCATATTTTGTAAATTTATGATAGACCTTTTCCTTTGCGAGTGCAACTCCTGCAGTGGAAAGATCAATTGAATACTTGAGCAGCTTCCAGTGAGTCCTGCGGATCCTGCCATCAAACATGTCTGCTTTGGAAATGGAATTGTAGGCTGCAGACAAATCGCCAGGATCATCATATTCAAGCGGGATGTTCTCATCTATCCAAAGCTTGAGTATATCATAATAAATATCACCTGAAACCGCTTCCTTTGCTTCTTTATATGTGCGGGCCTTGAACACACCGCGTACTGATTTGAAGATGTCCATTTCCTTGTTTCTTGAGCTTGAGCGCATTGATTGCAGGTCATTGAGAGCAGCCCGCACATCGCCCTCTGCTCCATCTGCAATCTCTGCAACTTTTTCCGGAGAAATTTTGAGATTTTCTGATTTTGCAATGGTAAGAAGATAGTTCTTGAGGGAAATTTTGTTGATGCGCTTTAGTTCGATGGCCTCGCACTCTGATCTTATTGGAGTGAATTTCTTGTCCCAGATGTCTCCTGCAGTGACGATGATGGGATGATTTGATTCGCGAAGGAAATTCCTTATTGCAGATGATCCTCCGCTATCCTTTCTGCCAGCGAGGATATCAGCATCATCAATGAGTATGATTTTTCCATGCCCGAACAATGATTCTGCGAGGGTAGATCCCCCAAGAATGCGCTCTACTCTTTTCTTATTTCGAAGCTCGCTGGCATTCATTTCGACAAGATCCAGGTCAAACTGGTCCTTTAGCACATATGCTATGCTTGTTTTTCCAACGCCAGGAGGTCCCCAGAGAAGAAGCGGCTTTCTTTTTTTTCCGGCCAGGTACTGGAGCATCCACTGCTTGATGTGCTCAAGCTTCTCCCTGTTGCCGATGAAGTCTTCGACTTTTTTTGGGACGTATTTTGTTGTAAATAGCATATCAATCCTTCCAGAACTGCTCGACTATGTCTTCAGGCTTGTCAGTTATCAATATCTGTTCATCTTTATTAAGAATCCAGTTATATTTGCCCCACCTGAATC
>CAZYZZ010000118.1:0-3695 GCA_964651995.1 Microcaldota archaeon | reverse complement strand
CCCTTCTGAATAATGATGGGACTTCTTCAGCACTCCGGAATAAACAGTATAATCGTATGGAGAGTGCAGTATTTTGTACTTACTTGGAGCAAGTTTTTCATACCCAACATCTGAGGAGTACATTCCAGATCCGACGAAGGTTGAGAGGTCAAAGCTGCCATTTTCCTTGGATGAAAAGAATGGGCCTGCTGCAAGATTATTTCTAAAGAGATAGAATGACGGACTTTCGTAGATAAGCTCTATGTGCTCGACTCCCTGGTGGCGATAGAAAAGCCACAGATAGTGGGGCGAGTTGCTGTCCTCCTTGAATAGGATTATGTACCTAGCATTCAGGGGCAGAAGGTACTCTGCAGTATTGTTGATATTCTCCCGGTTTTCAAAAAGATAATTGAGGTAGTTTGTCACAGGGCTGTTTGAATCTGAATAGACATTTCTTGTCTCGACAGTTGATGCGGTTATTACCGGTCTGGAGAAAAACTGGCTTGCCGGAGTTGCCATTGTTTTTGAAAAGCTGTTGACCCAGCTGTATGGCCGGTATAGGTGGAGCGGAAGGCTTAGGATATTCGTTTCACTACTATCATTTGCCATCAGCATCTTTGCAATATGCCAATCCTCAGGATATTCGGTTGCTGTAATCTGCCCGTTTAGCCAGAGGAATCCGAAATTGGCCATGAGAATTGCAAGGAGCGGAATGATAAAGAAAAATCTGGTGAATTTTTGGGAGAGGAAGAATGAACCATAAGCACCTGCAATTGCATAGACAAATGCAAGAAGCCCCACAAATTTCTGCGAGTCCCTGAAAAAGAAATATATCGGAACTGTCTCTCCGAAGATATCAAAGAGGAATGAAACAGGGCTGCTTGCTCCAAGTGCAAGCAGAAATGCAACAATAAACGAGACTGTCAGGAAAAGGCATCTGGTCAGGTCAGTCTTCAGAAGGTGATATATCCCCAATCCTGCAATGATTACGAGAAATGAAAATGGAAGATACCAATGATCGAAAAAATCCTTTGTGAGCCTGAAGCCGCCTCTCCAGAACCCGTGCAAGGAGAATACGGACTGTTCAATCGACATGTCGCTGGCGCGGGCGCCAAAATCTTCAAGATAATCTGATGATGAGCTTGTGATGGAATATGTCTCATCAAAAGTCAGGAGAGTCGGAACTATCCAGAAAAGATTGACTGAAAGGACAATCAGGCCAAGAGCAGCAGTTCTCCGAAGCAGCAGCTTTGGCTCTTTTGTTTTCATAGCATAATAAAGGATGAAAAGAATTGCATATGCAATCAGAAGGATTGCAAGTGCATGGCTGCTTACTGAAGCAAGGAAGGTGAGCAGAGCGCATTTTACCAATGAAGAGCGCTCAGCAGGCTTTTCCAGGAATTCATAGAAATATTTTATTGCAAAGGGCCAGAATGCATATGAGAGCAGGACGCTCCAGTGTCCTGCAAGGAACCTGACAAATACAAAGGAGTTCATCAGATAGAAAAATCCTGCAACAAACCTGTTGTTTCCAAGCTTGGGCGAGATTGAGTAGTGTGCGGATACACCAGAGAGAAAAAGTATGAAGAGCAGCAGCAGCTTCTGAACAACATCAACTGATACAAATTGTGAGAGCGCTGCAAAGATAAGTTCAAACGGAAGATAGGCGCCATATGGATTTGATGCCTCCCCATATAAGCTTCCAAAATGATCATCTGAAAAAGTTTCAGGGCCCCATTGCATATCAAGGGTAAGATAGTATCCCGGGCCCAGGATTGGATGGATTATGAGCAGTGAAATGAGAAGATAGATTGACAATGTTATAATCTTTTTTATCAAAAAAATCACTTCGCAATTACTTTTTCAAATAGAGAGCAAAACTCTTTGGTTGTTTTTTCCCAGGTGAAGCCTTTGGAGTATTCCAGAGAACTTTCGCACAGCGCATTCATTTTATCAGCATCAGAGAGCAATCCTATTGCTTTGGCAGACATTGAATTGATATCATCGACCAAAAAGCCATTGACTCCATCAACAATACTATCTCTCAGCCCATAGGTATTATAACCTATCACCGGAGTGCCGCATGCGTTTGCCTCAAGCACCACCAGGCCCCACCCTTCCCGGACAGCAGGAAAAAGCATCAGGTGTGCCCGCGAGAGAATCTCAGGTTTTTTTTCCTTATCGACATATCCAAAAAATTCAACAGAGTCGTTGATCTTGAGATCAGATGCCAGCTTCCTGAGCTTAGGCTCCTCTGGGCCTCTTCCGACAATCCAGAGTTTTGCATCCGGAAGCTTTGCAAGGACCTTGCCAAAGACATGGAGAACATGGTCGACCTGCTTTGATTTGGTAAGTCTTCCAAGGTAGAGGAGAGTCGGGTTTTTTTCTTTGGAATCCTTATGTGGCAATACATCTGCAGCGCCCTTGATTACTGATATGTTGTGAAACCCTATTGAGCGAAGATCATCCCTTGTTGAATCTGATGGAGCAATTGCTGGAAGCCTCCTGTAGGGCCTTAGCATGTGATCCTCAGAATGCTCCCCCAGAAAGGCAATCGGATAGCAGATTCCAGAATACCAGTTCTCACGCGTCAGCTGATGGATGAATGGGATTATTTTCTCTTTGGCAAAGAGCGGAGTGAAAAAAGGCATTGCATTGATGCTTTCTACTATCAGGTCGAATTTTCCTTTGATATGTTTGTTGTAGCAGAAATATGATCTGAAAAAGATCTGGTATTTGCCTGCATAGCGGACATGCGCAATTCCATCGATGGTTTCTCGCTCTGCAGATCCTGGAAAAGTAGATGTGAATAAAGTAACCTCATGGCCGAGTTTGATCAGTTGCTTCATAACCTGGTGGACATACACCTCTGCTCCTCCTGCAAGCGGATTTTTGATGTCACGCCAGTTAAAAAAAGCGATTTTCATGTGAAGCTGATATATAACTAAAGCTTAAAAAAAAGAATTTGTAAGAAGTCTGATGTGAAAATTCAGAATAAAGCTAGTTATGTAGCATTTTTCCTCGGATTGCTGTTCGTAATCTACAACTTCTACCCAGTCCTGGCTCCGATATTTGATCCAGAGCTTTTGATAATATACGGAGACATAAACACGATCGCTGGCCCGGGATCAGCTGATGAGAGAAAGGAGATAAGCATATACACATTTGTTGGCGGGGAGTCGAGGCAGACGACAAACCGTTTCATACTTCTGGGGGGCCTTGCAATACTATCTGACTTTATTGAATTCTCTGATGCGCAGTTTACAAGTGCGCTGATCCTCATTTCAATGATAATCGGAAGTATCGGAATATACAGCCTTGTGAGGCATTTTGAGAAAAACGACAGGCAGTCTGCGATATTGATAATCCTGCTGATCCCTTTTTACTTCCTCAATCTGTGGTCAGTTGAGCGGATAAGCCATGTATGGATATGGTATACATATGCAATTTTTCCAATGTTTATCAGTTTGGGACTTCAGTACCTCTCCGGCAGGAAAATGATTAACCTGTTTGGATATTGCTTATTGTTCGGAGTATTTGGATTTTTGCCGCATTCATTTTTGTACATGCTGATATTCCATGTTGGGCTTAGCATATATGCATTTTTAGGGGAAAAGAGAGGGGGAATAAAATTCTTCCTTGTTCCTCTTGCATTGTTTGTACTTCTAAATGCGCCATCATTCCTTCTTGCCAAGGATCTTGAGATAGGATATCCA
>CAZYZZ010000117.1:0-3712 GCA_964651995.1 Microcaldota archaeon | reverse complement strand
AACCCATCGCATTTGACCGCTTTGCTATTCCTGCATAGGAAAGTCTTCTTTACTTGGAATCCTTTTTATATTGTTTCTCAAGGAATTCGTGGGCCTCATCACTTCCCTCAAGAAGTTTCTCAAAAAGCTCTGCGCTGTCAAACTTGACCTTTCCAGATGTCTTTGCACTGAGCTCTGCAAGTGCAATATCCCTTACTGTCAGGTTCTCTGCCCTGATGTTCCTGATTCTCTCTAATTTTGTGCTAAGATCCTGGCTGTTTAGCTTGTTGTCTAGGTATACATTAGGGTATTCGCTGAACCTGATGTCTGAGCTGCTCAAGCCTTCCTTCAGCTCCCCTTCAATTTTTATTGATACGATAGCCTCAGGATCATTGATCTCTTTGATCTTGTTTTCAATTGCCTCTCTAATCTGCATTTCTGTCGCATCTTCAAATTCAAGCTTTTCATAAAAGAATTTCCTTGAATTTATTGGAATGAATTCTGCTTTCTTTGAAGCAGTGTCATAAAGGAAATACCCCTTTGGCAGAGTCTCTTCTTTTCTAAGCTGCGTTATAACCGTGCTTCCGGGAATTATGAATTTTCCTCCGAGTTTTGTTACTGTCTCATGTATGTGTCCGTTTACTATGAGATCAAAAGGAAGGCTCTCCAGAAATTCCAGGGAGATCTCATCATCTGCTCCGACCATAAGTTCCTTGATTGACTGATGAAGCATGAGAATGCTGAAAGTCCCTTCTTCCTTTTGGAAATTTTCAAGTGATTTTTTGAGCGCAGCCTCAGCATACTCCTCAGGCACGCTACCCATTCCAAAAACCTGCACTTTCTCCCCGTTTTTCTCAAACATCATGCTGTTCCCATGAAGGAGCTTGATATTGCTGCTTGCAGCAAGAAGGTGAACCGGGTTTACCATGTCTTTGGCCCTTCTCTCATGGTTTCCAAAAATAGCAAAGATCGGGGCCTTTGGCTTATTGAAGATATCAACTGCCCTCTTGAGGGTCTCAAGCTTTGGAATCTTGGTATCAAAAATATCTCCGGCGCAAAGCAGCAGGTCTGCCTGCTCTCCTGCCTGGCTCATGATCATCTCTGCCTGCCTGTATGAGTCCTCCTCAAACCTTGGGTAACCCAGATGATGATCCGAAAAAATAGCAATCTTCATGGTAAAATGATATAGAAAAGAAAAAATAAAAAATCAGTCACAATCAAATGCCCGATCTGATGCCAGTGTTGCTGTACAGCTCTGGTCTCCTGAGCCGTCATGGCTGCATGGATCCGGAGTCGTATGGCAAAGCTCGAATTTTGTCGGGCCTGTCTCTGCAACTTCATGCGTTAGCTGCTCTCCCAGCTCGAAATACAGGAAATCCGGATTTACAGGATATTCATTCCAGCTATATGAGAATCTTGCTCTAAGCTCTCCATCTCCAATGTCTTCCAGATCAGCAAGCATCAATGAAAATCCGCTGCAGTCTGCAACATCTTCTGCTACCTTAAGCTCAAATGTGTGCCTGTTCTCATGTCCATCAGGATACTGTTCACACAAGCTTGGTCCTGCATCAGCATCTGTACCACTGTCAGTTGTTACATCAGAATCGGCTCCTGCATCAGTTGTAGTGCCAGCATCATGTCCTCCGTCCTGCGTTTCTGTTCCATTGCCGCAGTTCATTGCTCCAAACGTTACTACTGCTGCAGTAATCGTAGCAATCACCGGAACTCTCAGCTTATCAATCATCCCCTTCAGTTTCGGAAATCTCCTTTCCTTACCTTCCTTCCCAGCTCCATCCCGAGCTGTTTTTTTTACTTCCATCGTAACACCCACGATAAAATTATGTAAAATAGTTCTTTTAACCTTACGTTTTGACATAAATTGCCATAAATTGTTCCAGAAGGAGTATGAATAGTTTAAAAACTAACTGTTCAAATATCAGTTCACACTTTATTGGGCCCGTAGCTCAGCAAGAAAACTTTTGGGAAAAGTTTTACCAAAACCCGGAAGTTATCCTGAAACGGTTAGAGCGTTCGACTGATACGAGCTTTTGGAAAAAGCTCGACCAAAACTTGCTTCCTAAAGCTTCTCGGTCATCGAAAGGTCACGAGTTCAAATCTCGCCGGGCCCATTTTTTCTTTTTATGTCCAGAGTTACGAGTTTTGTGTTTTGGAAAACACGTCTGAGAATCTGCATGGACAGCGGCCAGCATTTGAGCCTGAAACAGGCAAGTTCGGATTCCCGGATGTTCGGGCCCAGAGCCTAAGCGAACATAAGCCCAGCCGAAAGGAAGTCAAGTGGATGTGGCCGGATGCCAGGAAAACCCTTGAATTCCTGGGCAGGTACCTGCCCAAGCAAAGGCTTATCCGGGCAATAGAAGTCCTCTCCGCGGCCAGGAAGAGGCGTTTCCTGAGGCGGAGGGTGCCCAAGTACGGGACCTTGAACAAAGGATTTACTGAAGATGAGCTGGTCCGTTTTTTCGGAGCCATCGAAGACCCGAAGATTCTGCTGCTCTTCACCTATCAGGCAGTCCTCGGGCTTCGTATTGGTGAAGTTGTCAAGCTCCATGTCAGGGACATTAATCTACAAACAAGAGAGCTGAAGATCGACAACCAGAAAGCGGGCAGGCTTGATGTCCTGCCCATCCCACCACAGCTCTTCGAGCAGACGGTCCAGTTCATTGCTGATTATGAAGATGCGATAACAAGAGCCAAGGGCTACCTCTTCTGGTCAGAGCGTTTCCCGGACAAGAACAAGTGCCCCTATATCTCCAAGGACTACGCCCGAACCATTTTCAGGAAAACCATACTGAAGCTCAAGATGAATGAGACCTATGGCCTCTCGGATGACCAAAGGACTCCGAAGCTCCTCCATCGCCTGACCACCCACAGCCTCAGGCACTACGCGGTCACCAACTTCTCGAAGAAGAACAACGGTAATGTTGTCCTCACGAGCAGGTTCGCACGACACAGAAACATCAGGACCACGATGACATATGTTCACACCGACAATGCTGAGCTCAGCCAGAGCATGGCAATGGCTCAGGCAGGGGGAGTTCTCGAGAAGATAAAACGTATGCAGAATGAAATTTGATTATTTTTTTTGTTTTTAATGTAAATCTAATTCAAGTAAAACGCCCTGGGGAGGGGTCATGGATTTAGGATGAGCCCTTCACCAAAAATGCAATTTCCAGCATTTTTCGTGCAACTAATTGCATGTTAAAATCTTAAAGGTTTGTACAGTCTAGATCTGGCAGATATATGAACTCAAAATTACTCTTGTAGACATATCTCTCCATCGACGAAAACTATGTTAAACCTTTTAAAGTGTCAAATTGATACAGTCATTATCGCTTCAGTGAGGGGACATATATGGCCTTAAAAAGTGACCGTGAAATTAAAATTCAAAAATATATTGATGATAATTCTGAATGTGGGGCTGGCAGAACCTACAGAATTGAGTATAAAGGAAAGCCAAAAGATCTACTAGTTTATTCTCTACCAATAAAGCTGTTAACTTATAATCTAGAAAATGGGCGTTTTGCAGCTGATCTACTAGCTCTTGAAGCCGAAGAAAAAAGAAAATTGGACCCGACTAAAAAATCAGATGCTGAAAAAATAAGATCCCTACTACTAAATAAAAATCCCTTTGAAACGAAGAGACTAACCGATAATTTGAAAGAAGTTGGACAGTTAGTTCCTGGCATAGCGACAGCTGCTGGAAATGTAATTAATG
>CAZYZZ010000116.1:0-3718 GCA_964651995.1 Microcaldota archaeon | reverse complement strand
TCGAGCAGATCACCAAGAGCTTCGAGAAAGGCAACAAGCGTATGGATGTTGTTTCCTTTGTGATTACTCTTGAGCGAGATGGAATTGCCAGAAGAAATATCAGCGAATTCCTCAAGGATTCCGGAATAGATGATATTACAATAATCAACATCTTCGGTAAAGTTGATCTCAAAAAGAGCGGTGGTGTAGGTCGCCAGATTAGCCAGGTTGTACTCGAGGAGTAGATGCAATGAAAATTTGTATTTATACGCAAAAGACTGTTGAAGGGGAGAGAGCAATTCCAATCCAGGAAGACCGGATCATAAGGGGCATCCGCGCAATCAAGAAAATCTTCGGTGTTGCGCAGAACAATGAACTTTTTGTTTCAGAAGCCTATCTCCAGGAACACTCCAAGAGAAGAAAGTCATTTGAAAAGAGCATGCTCTTTGCATCAGTCCTCGCAGGCCTTGTCTTTATCGCAGTATTGTATTCAATCGTCTCAAGCGGAAGATTCGAAGTGCTTGCAATCCTCTCTGCATTCATCATAGGAGGCTTCATACTCTGTCTTCCTCTCTTCAAATATTCTCCTGGTCTCAGTGGGGATACTCCGAAACTGATCGGAGCCTCATCATCTCCAGCAAAAAAGCCAAAAGCAGTTTCCAAAGAAAAAAAACCTGCAAAGAAAAAAAAGAAGGTGAAAAAATAAATGGCGCTTCCATTACCACAAAAAAAGACTGAGGAAAAGCCTGTGAAGGCTGCTCCCCAGCCTGAAGAGTCCCGTCATCCGCCACAGGTTGACGGATTCAAGCTCAAGGCAAATCTCAAAAAGGGAAAATTATCTGACCTGACCAAAGTGCTTGGCTCAATTTCATTCCTTGAGATTGCGCCTGAAAAAGAGCTTCTCAATGTAATCTATGTCGAGAGCAGGGACATCGATAAAAATCCATACCTCTTCTCAATTGTCAAGCTCAGAAAAGATGAAGTCGAGGTAATGTATACAATCCCAACTGAAATCAGCCCAAGAAAAAGAAGGGTTGATGTTATCCGTTATCTTCTCAATATCCTGTCACTGGTTGATGAATCATACCATGTTGATAACAAGACACTGTACCAGTTGATTGAAACTGCAGTTCAGGATCTGACAAAGTCAGTTACGATGGATTATACCAAGCTTTTCACTTCTTATGATTCTCTGAAGAAGGATGTTGATGACTACAAGAAGAAAGTCGATCGTTTGACAGAGCAGACGCAGGCGCTTACAACAAGCAACTATGATCTGAAGACCGAAAACGATGCGCTCAAGCTTGAAGTAGATAAACTCTCAGCACTTTCAGACTCTGCACTAAAGGCAAAACTTCAGGAATGGATCATAGAACACAATGGAGCAATAAATATTTCAGAATTCTCCAAGGTCTACAAAGTATCTGAGGCTAAAGTGGAAGAAGGCCTGAACCATCTTGTGAATGAAGGATATATGGGAGCGGTACGATAGCCATGGTCGACTTAAAGAAGCTTCGGGCAAAGAAAAAAGAGTATCATTTCGATATAAAGCACAAGTATGAGTATGTTGACCACTATAAAATGATAGAGCGGCCTCCGATTGAAAAAATCAAGGACGCAATCAAGTCATTTACTGCCCCGAGAAAGGAAAAGAAAAAAACTGAAAAGAAAAAACTCTCATCAAAGCCGCCAGGAGGATTTAACTTTGCAATACTTGGCGCTGCCCTGCTCGTTGCACTCATTATTCTTGGAATAGGGTTTCTTTATCTCAATTCCCTTCTCCAGGCAGAGTCTTATGCATTTGATGTTCAGACCGAAAAGCCGGAGATCCTCAATGCCATTCTTGGCGGAGAGATCCTAACCTCTGGCGAGAGCGGCGATTCGCTATATACCGGAGCAGCCTTTATTGATTTCAATACTGAGAATCTTGATACCTACAATATCACCCTGACTCCATATCAGGAGAATATCCCCTCGGAAGTATTCATACTGAACAGCAACAAGATCGAAGCAGAAAGCTATCCGGAGTTCATCAGCACCCTCAGGTCAAACCTTTCAAAGAGAAACATCATCCTAAATGAAATATCGCTCAGTGATCTTGAAACCCTTCCCCAGGGAGCTGTAGTCCTTGTTCCGACAGGAGTTATACCTAAAGAGATTGTCGGAATGGACAGCCTTATCACAATAAACAAGCTTGTTGACAGGGGAATTGTCATTATATATATGGGACAGCCATTTACCAAGGTTCTTGACGGCTCACTTGTTGTCTCACTATCAGACAGCGAGATAAGGTCCATTCCATTTACATTTGATCAGTCAGAGCGGCCCGAGTCTTCTGGTGGCTTTAACCTGTTCGATGCCAGATACCGCGTTGCATCTTCGGCTGGCTGGAAAAGCACATTGGAATACGGTTCTGTCAGCATAATCAGGAAAGCGGATGGCGCATTTGTTTTCCTTCCGCAAACACTTGACGGTGGATGGAGGGGAGATGGCGAGCTTGCTGCAACTGATGTTGCAAGAGTCATCTATGAGGTTCCATGGGCAAATGAACTTGCAGATCCAAATACTTACGAGCTTTCTGATTCATCTGATCACAACGGATCAAGATATTTCTTCACAAATCCCTTCGATGCTACAAGAGGAACAATCAAGGTTGATTTTGTCGGAAATTCAACACTTTCAAACAACCTCATCAGGGAAACGCTCTACCTGTATCTTGAGAAAAACGATGACAACGAGCTTTTCATAAAAGAAGGAATAAAAGTAGTCCCAACCAACATCACAGGAGAGAGGACCAGGCTCACAGCATCACTGAAAGAGGATGTTGCAGCCTCTCCGGACATGTTCCTTATCATCAATGATATCAATGCAACGCAGGTCCAGATGTTCCCCCAGGGCTATGTAAATGTGCAGTCAGACAGCTTCTTTGATATCCCCGTCTATGTCCAGAGGGGAGAGTATCTCATCGAGCTCATTGATGATGAGAGCAAGAAATATGCACAGTCATACATGAAGGTCGTCGGAATAGACATTGAATACAAGGGAATTTCCCCGGACAAGAAATCCGTCTATCTCTTTGATGTTACGATGGATGACAATCCAACCACTCTTGGTGATGTTGAGGTGGAAGTTGATGGTGGTGAATACGGCACCTATAACTTCAACAATGTAAACAGCATCCAGCTGGACCTTGGCTCAAGAACCGGAGACCAGAATCTGCCATTTGGAAATCATACATTCACATTCACCTCAGGTTCCCTTGTAATAGAAGTTCCTGTAACCCATACCAGAAGATCAACCATCTTTGACAATCCTATGTTCTGGCTTGTTGTGCTCCTCACCGGCGGTATCGTTGGTCTGGGTGTATTCTTTGCCAGGCAGGAAGCAGTCTACTTTGCAATTGATATTCCTGATTTCCCTCCTGTTGCAAGGACAAAGATCCCGCTTTCTCCGGATGTTGTCCTGAGCATATTCCAGAAGGTAAACGAGAATTATCGCTGGGAAAATACCCCCCTCAGTCCATCTGAGATCAAGAACGGCTTCAAATCAATCTTCTTCAAGGGAAGGCCTATTTTCATCACTGACTACAATGTCGAATATCTCCTTGAAGATCTTCGCAAGAAGGGTCTTGTGGGTGGTGCTCTTGGCTATTTCGGCCTGGCCTCATGGAAGGACAAGACTGGCCATACACTCCAGTACCTCTCGATCATGCGCCGCCTTCGTGACATCTGCGTCAATA
>CAZYZZ010000115.1:0-3772 GCA_964651995.1 Microcaldota archaeon | reverse complement strand
CTACAGTAACATGAGCGTTCTGAAGTGATGTTAAGTTCATTTGGTATCCTGTAGATGATGCAGTCCTTGCAATAGATTCTCTGTTGATACAAGCTTGCAGGTCTCCGCCCTCAGCCTGGCAGTCTTCAACAATCTGCTGCATAACTTCCCTGATGTTAGTTCCGCCACTGCTGACTGCAGGCTCGAATGTCAATACGCTGATGTTCAGCAATAAGCCTGTATCATCGGGAACTACGACCACTTGACTTTCCTTATCGGTTTGTGCTCCGAATAAACCAGCAGATACACTGCCAGCTAGTAAGAGCAACATCAATGCTCCGAAAACATACTTGTTAACGCTCATGAATAATTCGGGTCTCCAGTTCTTTAAAAATGTTTATGTTCATAGTACTTACAGAAACTACAAAAACTACATGTGTTGTAGTTTATTGTTATAGAAACCATACTGAGGTGTTAAAGAACATGGATATTTTAACAAAAACAAGCGTTTTTGCGGAGGAAAGCGGGCTTTTGTGCTATTTTGACAAAAAAGGGGTTTTGCAATGAAAGGCCCAAATCCGTTCGTGCTTTGGGACGAAAACCCCAAAGAGATATCTGGTAGAAAAGAGGAAGTTCGCATATTTAACAGTTTCGCAAATGAGGCAGCCTCGAAGCAGGGAGGAGGGATTCTGGTATTCGGGGTACCTGGCACTGGAAAAACAACACTTCTTCGTCATTTTGGCTATTTGGCAGAGAAAAGCGGTATTCTCGCGCCATATACCAAGGTAGAGAAGGGGGAGAGCCTGGAAGTTACTATAGACAAGCTGTATAATGAACTTCGGGTGATTCCAGGGGCAAAAATAGGCAAAACAGCCCCAAAAACAGTAAAAGAGCTCATTGAGGTAGTTGAAATGGGCGGAAAACACTTTGGAACCGTGTTTTTCATAGATGATTTTGACAAGATGAAGAAATCAAATGATGCTATTATCGATATAGAGAAAGAGCTCAAGGGGTTCTGGGGAGAGAAAACAGCAGGATTTGTGCTAAGCTCGACCAGGGAATTCAAATTCAGCTCTTCGCTAGTTCGGAAAATGAAGATTGGGGCATTTGAAGAGCATGAGGGCCATGAGGTTGTTGAAAAGGCACTTGGAAAGGAATCACCTAGGATGGGAGATGAATGCTTCAACTCAATAATGAATGATACGCAGGGCAACCCCCTTCTCTTCAAGACAGTCTGCCACCACATATATGCACGGCTTCGGGACAATGAAAAAGTGATCTCAAAAGGGCATTACCTTGCCTATCTGCCATACATCATGAGCATGTTATCCCGCGAATGGTTTGGAAAGATGTATCAGGAGACCCCAGGTGCCGAGAAGGAGATATTGCTAGCTCTTGCAAAAAACGAGAGCATGCATGTCTCTGATATTGCAAATGAGCTTGGAAAGCCCCTTGGGCCTGTTACTGCACTGATCAAAAGACTTCTCGATAGAGGGCAGATTGTGAAGCTTGACCGTGGGAAGTATAGAATATTTGCAAAGCTCTATGGAAGATATGTCATCCAGAGAAGCTAGAAAGTGCCCAGTCAAGCTCGAAAATAGAAAGGAATTCAGATACTGTATTGTGATCAGCAATTATTACTGAAGCTTCCCGGTTTTTGAAAAGTGCGGAATTGCTGAAATTATGTGATCCGACCAGGACAGATTTATTGTCAATGATCATGAATTTGGAATGAGTTAGCTTGTATGTTTTGCTTGCATATCTGACGTTGAATCCTTTTGCTGCAAGCTCATCAAAAATCTGCTTGTTGCTCCCGCTTATCGTGCTTCGCTCTATAATTATTCTTATATTTACTCCGCGGGCCTTTGCATCAACAAGTGCATCAACAACATCCCTTGAGGTAAAAACATACATTTCAATTTCAATTGAGTCTTCTGCATTTTTGATCAGGTTGATAATTTCAGAGCCATCTTCAGGAGAAAAAACAGGATGGATTTCAGGCTGCAGGAAAAAATTTGAAATAAGGAAAAAGATTATCAGGCCAGAAGAAAAACCAAGAAGAAAATTTCGCATGAGTCAGGATAATGAAAAACCTGGAATAAAAAAGTCATTGTAGAAAAAGTGTAGACTTACATATTTTTTGATTAAAAAAATCACACCTTCCACGCAGGGCAGACTCTCTGGAGGGTATCCATATCACATCTGGAAATTGCCTCAAGAGCAATTCTCTGGGAAGCAAAAAGATCGCGAAGATCAAGTGCATATGAGAATGCAACATCAAGGGAATTTATCTTGTCATAGGCAAGCTGCCTCTCACCAGGATCCTGGGTATCTGCCCAGCCATACTTAAATGATATTTGCATGCGGAAATCTTTGTTTACATCAAGAGGACCGAATACTTCTGCAGTTTTTGCATATAGATTCGTATCAACCCCCTCGCCATGTTGGAGTGTAAATACAAATAGGTATATCTCGCCGGATTTGGTTAGAAAAAGATGTGCCGGAATCGGCAGCTGGATATTGTTGGGATTTGCTGACATTAATTTTGTAAAGCTGATTCTCCGGGCGCGCTTGAGCAATCTGTCAAGTTTTTTGTCTCCCAGTGAATCTGGAAGTTTTGATAGCGGGATTGAAACTTTGTGAGAAGACATTAGGAAGTATATTGTTGTAGAAAATATTTAAATGGAAAAGTTTGATTTCCATTTATCAGAACTCAAGATCAGGAACTTTCCTGACAGGATAGCAGGTTAAAGTTCCATCAAACTTCATAAGCAATTTATCAGAACTCAAGATCATCTTGGATTTGTTCCAAGTCTCTTGATTTCTTTTTGTCAGAACTCAAGATCATCTTCATAGGGGGCAAACCCTCAGAGGTATTGCTTTTTCATCATCAAAATGAATTAGGATATCTTTAGGTTAAAAACCCTACTAAAGAGCAAAAATATCAAGATCTGGTTTTGAATGTTTTTTGTATAGAGAAAGTCTTGTTTGATCTAAGGTTTTTGCATATTCAATTGCAGAAAATAGGCTATCTCTTGTGAGAATATATTTTTCCAAAACAATTCCAATGTTTTTTTCTTCAAGAACAAGTGCATTGTTGAATCTCTCAGTATGCTTTGAGTTTTCAATAACAATAACAGGTTTTCCAAATGAAAGAGCTTCCATGATTGTTGTGTGTCCTCCATGGCAAATTACAACTTCACAGTCTCGGTAGTAAGAACTAAGGTGTTCTACAGTATTGCCATAAAGTGCATCATCTCCAAGAAATGGACGAAGTTCCTCCTCAAGCCTTCCTGCAACTAGGATTTTCTTGTTGTGAGAAATTTGTTTTCTTTTTTTGACGAGTGGTCCGCTGAAAACCATTGGGAGATCTGGATTCAGGTTTTTTGAAGTTATTGTAAGTGGAGGAGAAAAATCAGGAATGATTATTTTTTCAGGATAGGATAGTATTTGATTGTAGAGAGATGATGCAACTTTTTTTGAGACTTTTCCGTTGATTCCAACCAAAGAGGATGTGTCATTAGTAATGTATATTGCTTTCTTTTTCATAGCCATTGAAATTGCAAGTCCAAGTGGGGATCCATCCACAATTACATAATCATAGTCTGCAAAATGCTCCTTGATTGATTGGATTGTTTTAGGGTTTGCCAACTTCAGTATCTCTCCGGGATTTGTTACTATCTTGACCCTGTTTTTTATTTTTTTGATAGTGTATGGAGCTGGAATTTCAATTAGATCAATATCATTCATTTTACAGAACTGAGCGCCAGCTCCAAAGCTCATAATAGGAATA
>CAZYZZ010000114.1:0-3776 GCA_964651995.1 Microcaldota archaeon | reverse complement strand
GAAAAAACAGAAGAAGGATGGAAGGCATTTGTAATACTTGATGTCTAACCCACTTCAAATAATCCAGTGCTCAGATATTTCTCTCCGCGGTCAGGAAAAATGACGACAATATTCCCGGATTCTGCTTTTCTTGAAGTTTCGATGGCAGCAAACATTGCAGCCCCGCTGCTCATTCCAATGAATATTCCCTCGGTCCTCACTATTTTCCTTGCAGTTTCAAAGGCAGCATGAGTCTCGACCATGACAGTTTCGTCAATCTTGGAAGGATCATAGATAGATGGCACTATTGCCTCTTCCATATTCTTCAACCCTTGGATATAATGGCCCCTGACAGGATGCGCGCAGACAACCTTTACATCCGGATTTTTTTCTTTAAGATATCTTCCGATTCCCATTATTGTTCCGGATGTTCCGATTGATGAGACAAGATAATCCACGTTCCCATCAGTCTGCTTCCAGATTTCTTCCGCAGTAGTCTTGTAGTGGGCCAGCTTGTTATACTCGTTGGAGAACTGATCCGGCATGAAATATTTTTCTGGATGGTTTTTGACCAGTTCTTTTGCCTTTATTATTGCGCCGTCGGTTCCAAGATCACTGTCAGTCAGAGTTACCTTTGCGCCAAATGCGCGGATCATCTGGCGCCTTTCAAGAGAAACGGCACTGCTCATGACAATCTCGACATCATAACCCTTGACAGTTCCGATCATTGCAAGGGAAACGCCAGTATTTCCCGAAGTAGGCTCAATTATGGTTTTTCCTTTTGTCAGATTCCCATTTTTTTCAGCCTGTTCAACCATCTTCAGTGCAATGCGATCTTTTATGCTTCCTGTTGGATTGAACCCTTCAAGTTTGGCATATATTGCAGTGTCTGGATTTGGATTCAGCTTATTGATTCTCACCAGAGGAGTATTTCCGATTGCCTCGATAATATTGCCAAGCATGCCATCACTTTGAGATGGCAGTTCCGGCCTTTCCATCCAAAGCTGCTTTGATATTGCTGATCGAGCAGATGATTGCTTTTTTGCCGCCGTTTTCTACAAACTTGATTGCCGCCTCGACCTTGGGTTTCATGCTTCCTTCTGCAAAATGCCCTTCCTTCAGATACTTTTTCAGGATGTCAACTGATGTGTGTGAGATTGATCTCTGGGTCGGTTTTCCAAAGTCAAGATAGACGTTATCGACAGAAGTTACAAATACAAGAAGATTGGATTCCACCTGGTTTGCAAGAAGGGAAGTTGCCTGGTCCTTGTCTATTACTGCCTCAAGGCCTTCCCCGTTTTCCTTGATCGGAATTCCTCCTCCGCCAACTGCTATTACGACAAATCCCTTTTCAAGAAGAGCAGAAATTGCATCATGTTCTCTTATCTTGACTGGTTTGGGAGATGGGACAACAAGCCTGTAGCCCCGCCCTGCATCCATTTTCATGTTTGGTCGGACTGCAGTCTCATAAAAAGGCCCGATTGGCTTGGTCGGATTTGCAAATGCCGGATCTTCAGGATCAACGACAACCCTTGTAATGAGGGTGGCAGAGTGAAGGCCCGTAAGTGAGATGGCGCTTGCAACAAAATAGCCTATCTGCCCCTGGGTCATTGCATCCAAAACATCAAGTGGCATCTGCGGGACTTCCTTTGTACCCTGCTGCTGCAGCAAAAGACTTCCAACCTGGGGCCCGTTCCCGTGGGTCAGAACCACCTGGTTATTCTTTAGTGTATCTTCCATCTGCATAACAGCCTGTTTTGCAGAAGCCAGTTGCTCATCTGCAGTACCTTTTGCTCCTTTTGGCAGAAGAGCATTTCCGCCAAGTGCGATAACTAGTCTCATATCCAGATTTTGCAGAATAGAATAAAAAACCTATTTGATCAAAAGCAATTTATGAGAAAAGTACTTATACTGGGAGCAGCCGGCAGGGATTTTCACAACTTCAACGTATTTTTTAGAAATAACAAGAATTACGAGGTGGTAGGATTCACTGCAACCCAGATTCCAAATATTGCAAACAGGGAGTACCCTGCAGAGCTTGCAGGAGAATTGTATCCAAAGGGCATTCCTATTTTCGAGGAAAAGGACCTTGAGAAGCACATTACTGAGAAAAAAATCGATGAGGTTTATTTCTCCTATTCAGATGTCTCTCACGAGTATGTGATGCATCTTGCATGCAGAGCGCAGGCCTGCGGCGCAAGCTTTGTTCTTCTTGGGCCAAGGGAGACCATGATCGAGAGCAGCAAAAAGATAATTGCAGTCACAGGAGTTCGGACAGGGGTTGGAAAGACCACGCTGACTCGGGCAATTACAAAAAAACTGAAAGAAAAAGGAGTGAAATTTGTAGTTATCAGGCACCCGATGCCTTATGGGGATCTTGTAAAGCAAAAGGTGCAGAGGTTTGCAACCCTTGAAGATCTTGATCTGCACAACTGCACAATAGAAGAGAGGGAAGAGTATGAGCCTCACCTGAAGGATGGGGCGATAGTATTTGCTGGAATCGATTATGGAGCCATTCTCAGGGAAGCGGAAAAAGAGGCAGACGTGATAATCTGGGATGGAGGAAACAATGACATTCCGTTCTACAAACCAGACCTTTATATTACAATGACAGATGCCCTTCGCCCCGGAAATGAGATGTGGTATTACCCTGGAGAGACAAACTTCAGGGCAGCTGATGTCATAATAATCAACAAAACAAGCGAGAATCCGACTGATGTCGGAAGGATCATAAAGAACATAGAAAAGGTAAATCCAAAGGCAGAAGTTATTGAAAGCGACATGGAGCTCTCTCCTATCGAGGAGAAAAACATCTATGGAAAGAAAGTCCTTGTAATCGAGGATGGACCTACAGTAACTCACGGAGGGATGAGATTCGGTGCAGGATTCGAGTATGCTGCAAGATGTGGCGCAGATATTATCGATCCAAGGCCACATGCTGTTGGAAGCATCAAGGAAGCATATGAAAAATACGACCACATGGGAGATGTTGTTCCTTCTTTGGGCTACTATGGAAAGCAAAGAGACGAGCTCATTGAGACAATAAAGAAGAGCAATGCAGAGATAGTGGTATCAGGAACTCCGATGCATCTTGGAAGTATTCTGGAGATAGATGTCCCAGTCCTTGATGTGGACTATACTTTTGTAGAAAGACAGGGAAGCCTGGAGAAAATAATTGAAAAGTTTTTGAAATAATTACTTGTTTTCTCCCTTGTATACTCCACCATATACTGAATTTGCTGCTTCTGCCAGCTTGATGAAGACCATCTGCCCTATTTTTGCATCTTTTTTGAATTTTATTCCATGCTCATTCTTAACAAGAAGAAGTGCCTCGCTTCGTCCTTCATAGCCAGGATCCCAGACCGCGCACTCGAGCGTAACTCCGCAGCGCAGGAGCGAAGACCTTGGAAGGCAAAGCCCTGCAACATCCTTCGGAATTCTGACATATTCATTGAAGATCACCTTGTATGCGCCTGGCTTGAGGGTGACAAAATCATCCTCAAAGGACAGAGGCTCTACCTCGCTGATCTTGCGATCTTTGTTGTCAAAATCAATTATTCCTGCGTTTTTGAATGAATAAACTTCCTTGAGGGAGATGTCAACTCCTGAGGGCTGATACTGGCTTGAGTTGATCACTTCCACCACATTTGCATTTTCCAGTTGTTGTTTTGGCAATAACATAATTACACAATCCGATTCCATCTAGCAAATCAATATGGTAAAATTCCCGAGAAAAGATTAAAAGCATTGTTTAAAAAATCAGGCAACCAAGAGATAATCATGAAGGAAACTGTCAA
>CAZYZZ010000113.1:0-3826 GCA_964651995.1 Microcaldota archaeon | reverse complement strand
GAGTTCTTGGACTTACAGCACCTTTAATTCCACCAAAGATCCAACTTTCTAAAGCCGACAAGGCTTAGTTTTTTTCTATTTCTGCACTTTTTTTCAAAATAAAGAACAATGCCATAGCCTGCGGCAGCTCCTTCACATCATCCTTTTTGAAAATTCCGCTATTCATTGCCGGAATCTCAGGAACATCCTCAACAAACCTTACTTTCATTGTTTTGTCTGATGGTATTGCAGCATCCCTGAAGGGATTGAATGATTCAATATCATCAATTATCATTGCAACAAGTCCTGTGTCTCCATGAACCGTGTTGGGCACCCTGATCAGCTTGCTAAGGTCCTGCGTCACTCCAGCATCAGTATCAACCGAGCTGATCGGAAGGCTTTTTGCAACGCCTTCGAGCCTTTTTGTAAAGTCCTTGAGATTCAATGTTGTCTTGCTCCAGTTCCCCTCTTTTATTCCTGATATGAAAAATTCACGATCCTTCTGGTTTGAGAACTTCCTTGAAATCTGCGATGGCTTCTCATTGAGCAGTTTAATTGTTCCTCTCGCAAGCCTTCCCCTGTATCCACCTTCATCAGGGCTTGGTCCCATGAGCCTTTTCTTCTCATCAAAATGGAAGAACTTGGTATAATCAAGTCCCTGCCCCATTATGTAATCAACAAGCTCACGCCTTTCTTCACTTCGCAGAGGAAGGTATGCAGGATCCCTAACATGTATGTGATATCCTCTGTTTCCAGAGAAATTAATAGTTACATGCTCTCTCGAGATTCCAAAGTCATTGATGATAAAATCATTAACCAGCCGCTCAACATCCTTTTTCATCGCCTCAAGCCCTGCATATGCTCCGTATTTGCCTTCTGCGTGTATGTCAAGGTCAAATACGATGTCAGCACCCTTCCAGTTCTTCTTCTGTATCGGTGTTGTGCCGGGGAACTCATAATATGCAGTTGAGTGCGAAACAAAAAGCGGAGTATTGTTGCACAGGTATGTCCTGAACAATGATATGTTTGCGAAATTCAGGTGCCTTGCATCGATTTTTTTCCGGTTTCCTATTCCAAACTCCCTTTGTTCAACTCCTGGAATAACCAGCTCTGCAGTTTTGTAGTACTCTGAAAATATCTCCTTTACTATCTGCAAGTCATTCATTTCGAATCTCCTTTTTTCTCCGCTCATCCAGGTTGTGCCATTTGGTCGGAATCCCTACCCTGCAGACTGCAACGCATATACCGTATGTCATCACAGTAGCGCATGATGGGACGCTGTAGCCTCTTTTCTTTGCATGCGCAATCTGGTATCTAGTGATCTTTTCACTAAAGTCAGGCATTGTTGAGAAGACGCCGGTTATCTGATCCTCATTCATTCCAATTGCAAGAAGGTATGTTGCAAAGAACCACCTTGCAGTATGCGGCAGGTTCTCGTGCTTTTTTGCTGATTCAAACAGCTTCATTATGCAGGGCGGGTGGTCTCCTGCCTTTACATTGATCTTTACTTCTGTTTTTGGAAGCTCTTCAAGAAGTTTTTCTCCTGCTTTTTTTATCGTATCCGGCGCATCCTTCACAACCGGGATTATCTCAATGTGCTTTCGTACTGCCTCTTCTATAAGACGCAGTTTCTCTGCTTCGCTTACCCAGACTTTTCCCCTTATTATCTTTCTGTTTATCAGCCTGTATGGCTGGGATTTGGGGCTGTACATCAGATAGGTTGGTATGTCTAGCATTTCGTTTTCTGTCTTTATGCCAAACCTGGAGCTGATCCTCTCCAAAGTCTCAGGATCTGCCTTGTTCAGGTGGGATCTTACCATCTTTGATTCATTTACTGCAAACCTGTTTGTCATGAACCTGTTGCGAAGGGCGCCAAGGATCATCCTTGCTGCTGCAAAAGAAGCTATCTCCTCCTTTATCTCAGGCTCATTGAAAACTACCCTGCCTGCACCTGCTCTGTGCAGTGCTTTTCTGATTCTCTCTGCCCCCATCTCAATTATGCGCTTATTGAGCTGCATATCTCCAAGAAGTTTTTTTGCTTCATCTGTAAATGGGAATTTGAGGGCAAATTCCAGCTCATCCATGCAATTATCTTCGATGTTTTATTTTATATTGGATTAGGTTGAAAGCCTCATATCCAAGGTCAAAGATCAGGATACCGGCAGCATAATCCCATCTTCCGATAAAGATCATAGGAAGTACTCCGATCTTCAAAAACGGGCGGTATTTTGTGAGAACCCTCAGCTTTCCGACATATTTTATCTCATCTAGAAATGCCAGGACCATGAAATATCCAAGAAGATAGATGTCAATTGCAGGAACCTGGAAAAACAGTGCTGTTAGGATGCTGACTGCAAACCCTATCCTGTGTGCTGTTGTATCAATTTTTCGCGCAAGGACCTGGGCAAGCAGGGCTGCTATGAAAATAATTGAGAAGCTTGCATTTCCAATCACATATCCGATAAGGACACCATAGACTACAGCAAGCGCATATTTGAGCGGATCACTGCTCTTGAGGTCATCCTCAAAAAAATCCACTATCTTGACAATAAATCCAGCAACAAATGCAATTACGAAATTAAACATTTTATTCCCCCAAAAATTCCCTCATGATTATTGGAAATGCGATGCTCGCATCACAGTCAACAGTCACGTGGTTTGCATCTTCTTTGATCTTGCCCCAGGAGATTCCCTCATTTGTGCGCGCGCCACTCAAAGACCCGTCCCATGGCGATGCGGTTGTGATATAAACCGCATAATCAAATCCGCCGCGAAGAAGATTTACTCCAATCGCATGATGCTTTGATATCCCGCCTCCAAGGACTATCCCTCCTGTTTTTTCAGCATTCAATGAAATCTGGGAAAGCTTTCCCATGTCCTTTGTAACGTCAATTGCAAAATCCTTTTTGCCCTGCTTGAAGAAGTGTGCCTGAAGCCCTATTGCAGAATCTGTTATCCCTGGGCTGAATACAGGAATCTTGTTTTTGCTGCACCAGTGGAGAAATGAGTCCTCCCTGGTTTTTTCACCGATTTTTGCTGCAATCTCAGATGGTGCAACTATCTTTTCGCTTCCATACATATCTTCAAATACTTCCCTCATGAATCCTTCAAGATATTCATAGCATTCATTTGGGACAAGGATATTCCCGATCCTGTTTTTTCCTGCTGCATGGAGCTTTGCATCATCCATGACAAATTCTCCAAGTTCATACTTCTTTGAGGATTTGATCAGGTCATGGTCAAGGCTTCCGCCTGCGGTAATTATGACATCAACCAGTTTTTTCCTGCACATCTCCTTGACTATCCCGCGAAGCCCGGAAGCTATCATGTTTGAAGTGAATGTCATGAAAACAGTCGCTTTTTCCTTTTTCATCTTCTCAATTATGTCAATCGCGCGCCCAACGTTTGTTGCCTGGAATCCGCAGCAAATCATCGATTCCCGGCTCATTTCTTCCAAGTCCTTTATATTCATAAAAATCACAACTTTGCAAGCATATCTGCAACATCGCCAGCACAATACTCATATCCAAATTTTTTCATCAGCCTGTCTCCTGCCTTGCCAGTAAGTTTTGCTCCTTCCACTGCCGCCTCATAACCATTATTCTTGCAAAACAATGCTGCAACAACTCCTGCAAGGACATCTCCAGTTCCGCCTTTTGTCATTCCAGGATTTCCTGTCTTGTTCTTGTACACTTTCTTTCCATCGCTGATAATATCAACAGGTCCCTTCTTGAGTATTATGCAGTTGTATTTTTTGGCCATTGCCCTGACATTCTTCTCACTGCCGCTTGCTCCAAAGAGCATTTTGAATTCGCCTTCATGAGGTGTCAGAATCGCTCCCTTTGGA
>CAZYZZ010000112.1:0-3893 GCA_964651995.1 Microcaldota archaeon | reverse complement strand
AGAAATCTGAATGGGCAGTCTCTTTCCTTGAAAAGGCAGTGGAAGGAGAAGTTGCCGTGCGCTACAAGACAAACAACAAGAGGCTTGGGCACAGGAGAGAACTTGGCGGAAGAAAGGGAAGATATCCGAAAAAGGCTGCCAAGATCGTTCTCAAGGCACTTATGAGCGCAATTGCAAACGGAAGGACAAAAGGCCTTGGAGATACATATACTGTCCTGGTTGCAACTGCAAACAAGAAAAACAGATACCCGAGGGTTGCTCCAAAAGGAAGATGGGCAAGGTCTTTCCTTGAAACATCAAGAGTGGAGATAGTTCTTCAGGGATCTGAGGTTCCAAAAGGCGTTGAAGTGACTCCTCCAAAGAAGCCAGACAAGCCTGCAGAAAAAGAAGCTAAGAAGGCAGAAGCTCCAAAGGCAGATGCAAAGAAGCCAGAGGCGCCAAAGTCTGAGCCTAAGAAAGATGAGAAGCCTGTAGCAAAGGAGCCAAAGAAGGCTGCAAAAGAGGAGAAGCCTTCAGCAAAAAAAGAGGAGAAACCTCCAGCAAAAGAGGAGAAGAAGGAAGCTCCAAAGCAGCTTCTGAAAGAAGAGGGCGCTTCTCACAGCCAGCACAAGAATGTGGAGGAAAAAAACCTTGAGGCAGAAAAGATCCGAAAGGAAAAACCTCACCAGCATGGGGAAAACAGTAAAAGGTGATTTATGATGCTCTATCAAGAAAAACTAATCGAGGAACCGTTTGCCAAGTACCAGGTTATGAAGTATTTGGAGAAAAGACTTGACCGCGCCGGCCTTGCCAGTGTGGATATCCAGAGGACTCCTCTTGTAACAAGGATTACTCTTGAAGTTGCAAATCCTGCAAGGATCATTGGTAAGAAAGGAAGGCTCATCAATGAACTTACAGCTGATATCAAAAGCGAATTCGACATCGAGAATCCGCAGATCAGCGTCATTGAAGTCCGAAACCAGTTTCTTGAGCCAAGGATGGTTGGAAAGAGGGCTACAAAATACATTGAAATGGGCAAGAAAGTCCGCGCTGTCCTACACTACATGCTTCGTGAAATCATCCGGGCAGGTGCTCTTGGTGCTGAAATTGTTGCAGCAGGAAAGATCGGCGCAAAAGGAGCCCGTGCAAAAAGCCTTCGTGTAAGTGCCGGATACATTCCAAAGGCCGGCGAGCCATGCCGGCAGATCAAAGTTGCACACATCAATGCAAACACAAGATCAGGAGTTATCGGTATTCTTGTTAGGATTGTTCCTCCTGGAACAGTATTCCCTGATAAAAAATCAACACAGGAAGTTGTTCTTCCAAAAGTGATTGCAGCTGCAACCGGAGTTGGAAACAGGGCCGGAACAGAGGGAGGGCAAGGCTCTGATTCAAAGTCAAGAAGCTCTGGTCCTAAAAGGAATTATGGTGGCCGTGGCGGTGGAAACCGTGGCGGTAGAGGCGGAAGCAGAGGTGGAAGAAGATGAAGAAATCCGAAATCCAAAAACTCAATCCAAAAGAATGCGAGGCAAAGATTGCTGAAATTGAAAAAGCAATCCTAGAGCTTCGCGGAGAAGGAAGGACTGAAAAAATCAAACCTTTGAAGAAAACTATTGCAGCGCTAAAAATGCAAAAGGCTTAAAAAATAATGAAGGAGAAGAATAATTGTGAATGCGTTAATGGATAGAGATCCCATAACTGGGCTACCCAAGGAACTCGGGATAACCGAGGCCCTTGACAAACAAGGAGCAACGAAAATCAAGGTATATACCACCAAGAAAAAATTCCGAAAACTAGTTACTATAATTGAAGGTGTTGACAAGTCTCAGCTGAACAAGACCACAAAAGAGCTGAAGACAAAGTTCGCCTGCGGTGGAACCTCAAAAGACGGAATTATAATTCTCCAGGGAGACCATAAGAAAAGAGTAAAGGATGCTCTCAAATCTCTTGGTTATCCTGAAGACAATATTGAAGTGTCCTAGCGACCTCTTCAATTTCTTTTTTTGTTATTCCAGGAAAGAGCGGCAGCGAAAGCGTTGTGTCTGCAAACTTTTCTGCAACCGGATAGCTCTCATTCCTGCCTTTGTATGGCGGCTGGTGGTGTATTGGTATTGGATAGTGAGCATCACAGTCGATTCCGTTATTGAAAAGCTGCTCCTTCACCTTGTCCCTATTATCCAGTTTTATCGCATACTTGTTGAAAACAGGCTTGATGTCATGGGTTTCAGCAGGAGGCAGAACAATCCCCTCAAAATCCTTGAGAATTCTGTTGTAAATCTTTGCGCCTGCTCTTCTCTGCTCATTCCATGATTCGACATGCTGAAGCTGCACCCTTCCAATTGCAGCATTTATGCTGTTTATCCTTGAGCTGTATCCTATGATCTTGTGCTCATGGGAATAGATGCTCTCCCTTCCTGAATCAGCGATCATCCTCACTTTCTTTGCCAAGAGCTCATCATCAGTGATTATCATCCCGCCGCTGCCGCCAACTGTCATGTTCTTGAATGGATTGAATGAGAAGCACCCAAGCTTTCCTATTGTGCCAACGCGGTTTTCATAGTAGCGCGCCCCATGGGCCTGCGCAGCATCCTCGATGACCGGAATATCTCCTGCAGCATCCATGATTTCATCCATCTTTGCAGGATATCCATGCAGGTGGACCGGAATGATGGCCTTGATTTTTTTATCCTTCTTTAGCGCTTTCCTGATCTCATCAGGATCAATGTTATTGTCATCGCCGATATCGCAGAAAACAGGCTTTGCACCTGCAAGATAGGCGACATTGGCAGTTGCAACATATGAGACTGGCGTGGTCAGGACATGCGCGCCCTCTACTCCGGTTGCCATCAGCGAAAAAAGAAGCGCATCTGTTCCGGATGCAACAGATACTGCATAGTCAGAATCGCAGTATGCAGCAAACTCCTCTTCAAACTGCTTCACGCTCTCTCCAAAGAGCAGATCCTCGTTTGCAAGGGCATTTGCTGCAGCATCGATCATCTGCTGGGTGATTATGATCTTCTCAAGAGGAATCATGGTTTAAATTCAATCTGTTTATATTAAAACCCTGATGATCACCAAAAAGAATATTCTCTATTCCAGTTTCATTGGCCTCAAAGTCGAAATCACAAGCAGCAGCCAGAGGGAGCTTATCGGAGTCTCTGGCACAGTTGTTGATGAGACCAAGAATCTTATTGTAATAGAAAAAAAGTCCGGAGATGAGATAAAGGTTCCGAAAGTCTCATCCATCTTCAGGTTTGGCCTTGATAATGATGAATTTGTGGATGTTGATGGAAGAATGATTGCGTTTCGGCCCCACGAGAGACCAAAGAAAGTATAGTTTATAAAGCCTTGTATCTGTAATATTGTAATCCGTATTAGGGATAATGCTGATAAACACCTTTTCCTCATTAGAAAAGATTTATCCAGCACTTCGATAATTCCTGCTCCAGCACTCGAATTTCCTGAGCAGGATTGATGAATTTGATTGCGGTGAAGCTAGATGGCAGAACAAGATGTAAAATTCCAGAAAATTGATGGTATTGCTACACGTGGCGGCATACTTACCGGCATGGTTGTTAGCGATAAGATGAAAAAGACAGTAGTAATCGAGAGAGATGTTACAAAGTACTTTTCAAAATACAAAAAGTATGCAAAGACAAATTCTCGAATTGTTGCTCACAATCCAGATTCCATTGGCGCAAAGGTGGGAGACCTTGTTACAGTTGCAGAGACAAGGAAACTCAGCAAGACCAAGGCCTGGATGGTAGTTGAAATCATCAAAAAGGGTGAATCATCATGAAGGGAGTATCAAGCAAGATTACAAAGACACTGACTCTTGGAGCACTTATTCCATGCACTGACAACAGCGGCGCTAAAATCGTCCGGCTTGTCGGCGCTCTCAAGTACAAAGGTAC
>CAZYZZ010000111.1:0-3942 GCA_964651995.1 Microcaldota archaeon | reverse complement strand
TCTTTTCGAATTGCAGATGCGTGACCTGCTGGCAAATACTCGATGACCCAGGCATAATCCTCCATACGAAACACTCTCTTCAGTTGATTTCCTTAAGGATACTTTCTGCTTCCTCATCGGATATCTCTATTCTATCCTTTGCAAGGATAGTTTTAAGTGTTGCTGGGTTTTCTGGTGCGATATCAAGAACCTTTATTGCAATCTCTTTTGTGATCTTTTCGTGCTTTGTAAGAGTCTCAATGTTCTTTTCCATCTTCTTACCCTGCTCCTTATTGAACTTTTTTGCATGTTCAAGAGCCTGGGCCTGTTCGTATCCGAGCTCTCCTTCCTTTTCCCTTTTTGAGAGTACTTCCTCGGCATACTCGACTGTTACTGCCTTGGATGATTTAACTTCCATGAGCCGCACCTACAAGTTTAAGATGAATTGAACCGACGATGATCTTCTTCACTGCGTTGATATCCTTTACCTGGACAAGATAGCCCCTGCCTCTCTTTTCTACAATTACTCCGTGCCTGTTTGCATATCGCAGATGAGGTAATCCTGATCTCCGTGCTTTTGGGGTGATGATGACTTTGTCTCCGACCTTGAATGTTCGGACTGCCTGTGTAACACTGACTTTGCCTTTGCCGCGCAGTTGCCGCGTTCTTCCACTAAATGCCCCTTTTGATCGTTTAACCATTGTAATCACAACATAATTCGTGTCAGAATGATGAGAGAAAGTCTTTAAAAAGACATTGCTCCCTTTATAAACCCTTATAAATACCTTGAAAGGTGATTCGTGTGGCTAAAAACTTTGATTTTGTTATTACTAATATGGTTGCATCTGCTTCTTTGGGATTGGAGCTTGACTTATATGCACTTGCAAACAAGATCCCAGAGATAGAGTACGAGCCAGAGCAATTTCCAGGAGCCATCCTGAAATATTCTGATCCAAAGGCATCTCTTCTTCTTTTCAAAAACGGAAAGGTTGTGTGCGTTGGTTGTAAAAAGAAAGAAGAGATTGAAAAAACAATCCAAAAAACAATCAAAAAGCTCACTCCGTATGCAAAAAAGATCACAAAGACCAAAAAGCCAAAAATAGAAATCACAAACATCGTTGCTTCTGCGAATTTACATATGGAACTTGACTTGTATAAGATTGCATACAAGCTTCGTGATGTCGAGTACGAGCCAGAACAGTTTCCAGGTGCTATCTTGAAGTTCAGAGATCCAAAGGCATCTCTTCTTCTTTTCAAAAACGGAAAGGTTATCTGTGCTGGTGCCAAAAACGAAAAAGAAATCAAACTCGCACTTGCAAAGGCAAAGAAATTGCTGATTCCATATGCAGAAAAAGTACTGCGGCGATAAATGTGAAATGGCAATTGGCCTTGGTTCTTATTCTTCCATTTCTTCTGTTTGGATGCTCAGAGCAGCAGCGCTCTCCACTTGGATTCAAAACCGTTGCTGAGTGCGATGCGCAGACTACAAGAGCATCAGCAACAATACAATGCTACCACAATGCAGCAATAACAGCTGCCTACCTTGACCGAAAATCAGAAGCAATCAATATCTGCAGAAGCATCTGGACCAATTTCAGGGGCCATCCTGATGACGGAAATGATGTCAGGAGAAAGGCAGAGCTTGCCTACAATACCTGCTTCTATGATATTGCAAAAATAACCGCTGATCCTTATCTTTGCGGCTCAATCCAGCAAAAGGAAAATCTTGGAACAGGACTTCTTGGCGCGCAGGTTACGCATGACCAGTGCCTTGCTGATGTCCAGGGACTTGCTGATGCTGATCCTGAACATTATTTTGAGAGACACAGCAGCATCTGCTCAGTCACTTTCCTGCTGCCTCTACTGCTGCTGTTTATTCTTCGCAAAGAGCATCCATGATCTCAAGAGCTTTCTTTACGCTCATGCCTTCTCTTATCCCCAGGTCTTCTGCCCAGGTAGTAGCGTGCCTTATCTTTGCTTTCTTGAGATCATCAATGTTTTTCACTCCAGATACAAATGCAGCAACATCCCCTACTTTTTCAGCAGTGTCCTTGTCAATGTAGCTGCATGCCACGTATCCGTTTTTTGCCTTTACAACAATTAGTGGAAGGTTTCCGATTTCATGTTTGACTGCTATGTATCTTTTCCCCTCGAAAGATACTTCATTCATACATGTCCCTCTCTTTTTTCCTGCGGGCCTGCTCTTTTTTCTTTTCAAATATTCTTGAATGCTTTCCGCAGCTAATACAGTAATGTACTGTATTAAAACCAGTGAATGTTATGTTGTCATCGCCTTTCAGATCTGTAGTAAAATGAGTTCTTTTTGTGTACTCAACAGCTTTATCGCGCGGCACTGTTCTCCCACAGTTCGCACATGAAACTGATCTTTCACGGCCTCTTCTTTTTTTCCCCATGTGCATCCCTTTGTTAAAATTATTGCATGTTTAACTTTCCCAAACATGTTCCATCTAACAAAAACAATATTGCATGGTCGAGTTTAAATAGTTTGTTGTTAAGTAGCGGACCAAGCTGATCTTTTTTTGAAAAATTGATCGGAAAACCGACGAGCGGATTGAATGCCGGCAATAAAATTAATTTTATTTTTTCATTAAATTTTTTGTACCGTTCCTTTATTTTTTCTTTATCAGGTTCTGCAATTATCCAAACAGGTTCACTGTGTTTCTTCCCAATTGTATCAGTTGAACTTATCATTGGATGCTGGTGTCCCATCACCAAATATTCGCACTGCATCAGCTCATCTGATGGCCAGGAATGGCCATGCAAGAGCCCCAGGTTTTCAAATACAAAACCTTCTGCAGGATGAATTTCTATATCTTTTATTTTTTCAATTCCGCCATCATGGTTCCCGCGGACAACAGTGACTTTGCAGATCTTTGTTAGTTTGCCTAGCACTTCGTCCGTTTTCCTGTCAACTGTTGCGATCTCCTCCTTCACATCGCCAAGGAAAATCACATGCTCAACCTTGTGCTTTGCAATTACTTCCTCCAGTTTCAAAAATAATCTCATGCTGAAGCTCTCATCAAATATCCCCTTTGCCCTCAGTTTTCTCTCCATTCCAAAATGAGTGTCTCCAACTATCAGTGTTTTTTTGATCAAAAGCGCTGGTGCATTATAAATGAACTTCATTACTTTTCTAATGAAACATCCTGCTTAAATTATTTGTTTTTAATATATCATAATGGCTATTTATTTCAGGCATAATTCCGTTAGGCCCTCCCAGCGCGAACTGATGGAAGATGTCTATGAAGCCATCACAAACAATCATAATTTTTTAGCTCATGCGCCGACAGGTCTTGGAAAAACCGATGCTGTGCTCTCTGCTGCAATAACATCTGCAATTGAAAATGACCAGACCATCTTTTTCCTCACTCCCAAGATCTCACAGCATAAAATTGCAATGGAGGTTGCAAGCGGGATTGCAGCAAAGCATTCCCTTCCAATCCGTTCTGTTGACATGGTGGGCAAGTCCCATTGCTGCATTGACCAGTCGCTGCAGGATCTGGATAATGACAGCTTCCACACAACGTGCGCGCGCAAGATAAAAAACAAGCAATGCCTTCCTTTTGCAAATGCCCGAGGAAACGGCCGCGTTCAGGAGGCTCTTGCAAACCTGAAATTCAAGCAAATGCTTGAAGGATATGGGACCGGTATGTCAAGCCAGGATCTGATAAAGCTTGGGAAGAAAAAAGCATGCTGCCCATATGAATGGCTTATCAAGCTTGGTGCAATGTCCAATGTAATAATCGGGGACTATTACCACATGCTGATTCCCGGAATCAGGGAAATCTTCCTGATGAAAATCAAAAAAAGAATTGAAGATTCCGTGATAATAATCGATGAAGCTCATAATCTTGCCGGAAGGATAAGGAATTCGCTCTCAAGAAGCATCAACAACTTCACATTCATCAGGGTTGCAAAGGAAATGCAGATGATGGGGCTTGA
>CAZYZZ010000110.1:0-3969 GCA_964651995.1 Microcaldota archaeon | reverse complement strand
CTTGCTTAAATAACTTTCTGTGCGGATGATTCTCTATGAAATACAAAATTGAAGGCACTGTGATGCAGGTTCTGACGGTTCAACTGAACGAGGGAGAAGAGATCTATTCAGAATCCGGCGCAATGTCCTGGATGACCGGCAATGTTGATATGCACTCATCGATTCATGGCGGAATTGGAGGAGGGCTTGGCAGGATGTTTTCAGGAGAATCCCTCTTTACCGTAAAATTCTCAGTAACCGGAGAGGATCCGGGAACAGTTACCTTCTCCCCATCATTTCCAGGAAAAATAATTCCTGTTGAAATTACTCCAGAGAGGCCATTAATATGCCAAAAAGATTCGTTTTTAGCAGCACAAACTGAAGTTGCTGTCAAAACCGTATTCAGAAAGAAACTGACAGTCGGATTCTTCGGAGGCGAAGGCTTCAGTTTGCAGAAACTGTCCGGAAACGGGATGGCCTTTGTAGAAATCGACGGGGAGGTTTCTGAGATTGATCTCAAAGAAGGTGAGACTCTGAAAGTGGACACCGGATCTCTTGCCATGTTTGAGCCTACTGTTGACTATGATGTTGCCATGGTAAAGGGAGTCCGAAATATAATGTTCGGAGGAGAAGGAATGTTTCTTGCAGTTATGAAAGGTCCTGGAAAGGTCTGGCTTCAGACAATGCCTGCGACTAATCTTGCACAGAGGATACTATCATTTTTGCAAAAGAAATAGCACTGGTGCAGTTTTGCACCTTTTTTCTAAAAATTAGCTGATTGAGATCTTGACAAAAACATTTGTCGGGACTTTGATTCTAAGAACCTGCTTAATGTATTTCTCGTCTCCTTCAATATCACAAAGTCTTTTGAAAACCCTCTTTTCCCATAGTTCATAGGTGTCTGTTCCGTCTCCACAAGGTGTTTTTCTTGTTGAGATTGAGAGTGTTCTTCTTGGAAGTCTTACAGGGCCGATAAATTTCATACTAAGTGTGTCTGCAAGTCCTCTTATTTGTGAAACTACATTATCAAGAGCCTCGGAATCCTCTCCGCTGAGTTTAATTCTTACTTTAGTCATGAATATACCTCAAAAAGTATAGGACTACATTAGTGAGAACAAACTTATTTAAATTTATGAGTTTGGCAGGAAATCCCAAACTCGGCTGCCCAATCTTTATAAACAAAAGCTCCGAAAGGTGTTTCTAGTTTTTACTTTTCGAGGCGTGTAACATGAGTTTGTTGACAATAAAGGAAATGGAACCTGCTTTGATGAAGGAAGTAGTTGACCTTGCACAAAGCTTGAAAAAGGAAGGAAACAGGAAAAGAGATGACCTCAAGGGAAAGGTTTTGATCTCGCTATATGAGAAGCCATCCACAAGAACCCGTCTGTCTTTTGAAACAGCAATAGAAAACGTAGGAGGACACTGCATTGTCATGGATTTCAAATCCTCACAGATATCAAGGGGAGAGACTATGGCAGATACTGCAAGGGTGCTATCAAGATACTGTGATGTGATCAGCGCAAGGCTCTTCAAGCATTCTGACCTTGAAGAGATTGCAAAATATGCCAGCGTTCCGGTAATCAATGCTCTTACTGATGTTGAACATCCATGCCAGGCGCTTGCAGACATGCAGACAATCCTTGAACATGGAAAGCAAAATGGAAAACTGGTCTACATAGGCGATGCTGCAAACAATGTTGCAAATTCCCTTATGCTCATTGCAGCACGATATGGGATGCATGTTGTTCTCTGCGGTCCGGAAGGATACCAGCCCTCAGCAGAATATCTTGAAGAAGTCGAGAAAACAGGCGCAAAAGTCGAAGTTACTTCAGACCCCGGCCATGCAGTAGCAGATGCCGATGTAATCTACACAGATGTCTGGGTTTCCATGGGAGATGAAGAGCAGAAGCAAAAGCGTCTTGATGATCTCAAGGCGTACCAGGTCAATGACGAGCTTTTGGCAAAGGCAAAGCCGGATGCAATTGTGCTCCACTGCCTTCCAGCACACCGCGGCGAGGAGATCTCGGACAGTATCATGGATGGCAAGCATGCTGCAGTCTGGGACCAGGCTGAAAACAGGATGTGGGCACAAGAGGCTCTGATGATAAAACTACTTTCAAAATAATTTTTTTCTTCATTTTTTAGTCTATCACTACTCTTTTTCCTGTAATTTTTTCTGAAATCCTCTCACTTAATGTCTTATCATCTATCCTAAAGATCATATACAAACTAGGCCTTGCCTCTCTCATTTTGCTGAAAAAAGAATTCTTCTCACTACTTATCTGTTTAATCCCATTGATGTCTGACTTTTCAATCATATTCCTCCAATTAGCGATTTTTGCCTCTGCCTCCTTGAATTCATCTGATTCACTTATCTTCTTCATTTTTTCTATGTCCATTACCATCCTCCTCCCCCTTCATCTATTGCTGCTATGTGACCAAAGCAGCTTGCAAGAACTGGATCTCTCTCCCATCTAGTAAAATCTATATTGTTCTCTGCCATCAGAGGCATGATGAATGAAAGTGCCTGCCATCCCCTGCTCATGGATGCAAGTCGATCAAAACTACCTGCTCCAAGGCGGGCATCAAATCTTCTGCGCACTTCTGTGAAGTTCCCTGTAAGGTATGCCTCGCGTAGTGTTCCTTCACCAACAATTCTCTGCATGTAAAACGCTACTGCAGTTTCATATGGGTAGGCTGTGGATGTCGGTTCATGTCCATGCGATCTTGTTATTTGATTTGATTGTAATTCCGTCAGCCCTTCATGAAGCCAATCGACCTGGTCCCTTACGACCGGCTCACCGTGCTCATCCACCCACCTGATGTTGTCAAGCCCTCCACCAAGCCAGGCTGCATAGTGGAGCTGTTCATGAACCATGGTCTCAATCTGGTTTGCCTCATCCTGATCTAAAATAGACTCCCTCATTGTTATGTGATTTGTATCTGGGTGGTATCTTGCAGTGCTCCCGTTTCCATATGTTGGAAATGTATTCCCATCTGCACGGTCCAGCCTGTCATAGCTTGCATCATCATGTATCGTAACCCTTGGAGGAGAGGAATGGAACCTGCTGTATATCAATGGGCCTAGGAATTCAGATGTCAGATAATTATTTGCAACTTCCTCCCCCAATGATTCGATCTGACTTATGTCACTTCTGCTTGGCCTTCTGTGCGATCTTTCCAGGCGTACTCCTGCCCTTTCACACTCTCTTCTGAAATGCGCATATGCTTCTCTTCTTGTCCTGAAAACTGATTCCGGACGCTCATATCCGCGTTCTGACTTCCGGAACCTGTCTCTGGGCGAAAGAAACATATTCCCCACTGCCTCCAGCATCCTCCTGCTTCCCTGCAGACCACCTTTTTCATCAGACATTTCGCTGTAACTTGATAAGACGTCCAGTACATTCTCTTCAAATTGAAGAACTGCTGCTACTGATCTCTCGCCCTCACTGATTTCACTTACAACTGCTCTTCTTCTTGGAACAAGCACCTCATTGGCCGGGCGAATCTGGAGAGCTGCATCATCAGGCCTTTCTGCCGTTTTGCTCCTTCTCCTTGTTCTCTCTGCCATTATGCTATCCTCCGAAGCTCACTGCACATCTCCGTGAATCTCTGCAGTCTTTTAACTGTTGAAGCAAAATCCTTTTTCCCCTTCAATGATTCTTTTGCCCATCCTGACATTAATTTATGGGATTTTCGCAAATTTTCGATTCTCTTTCTGAAGGCTTTCGGTTTCTTTTCTGCCCCCTCCCATGATGCAAGAGCCACCTCGATTTTTGAGATTGAAGTACTGATTTTTTTCCTTGTCTCTTCTTCGGTTTCCCTGGCTCTTGCGATGAGCTCTTCATCCATATTCTTTACTTATACGCCATTATTTTTTTATCTTGCGATATTGATGCTTCAGGGAAATGCAACTGGATACTGCTGGTTTTTTCGCTACCATTAAAAAGTTTCATAGAGTTAATATGTCCTAGTTCTACATGAAAACGG
>CAZYZZ010000109.1:0-3978 GCA_964651995.1 Microcaldota archaeon | reverse complement strand
GAGATTATAATTAACGCAGGCACTGCACCTGAAGAGCGGATCTCCTGCTGGCCGGACCTCTGGAGTCTGCGGGTTCATGATATCCCTGTTTGATCCTGAATCCATGAAGCTCACTTCACGAAGCAGGTAATCTGCCTGCGCATTGAAATCGCAATAGCCGCCAGAAGCATTGGGGAAAATTATCGGTGTTCCGCCCCCTGGATGTGGAGAGTTTCTGCCAGAGACATTTGTATAGCTCTGGCACCATCCATACCATGCGCGCATTCTGGCATCGTTTGCTCCAACAGAACAGTCATTGCATCCAAGAGGATTTGCAATGTATCCATAATCACTTGAATTGAATGAGTATGGGGCAATTCCGATCAGGCCTTTCTGCTGCAGTGACTGGATTCCGTTTGGCCAGAATGCAGCATATGCTGAGACCACATCTGCCTCAGTCCAGTTGCATCCGCCTGCATCAGATGTTCCAGGATCAAATAAAACATATGGAATGATTGTTGGCTTGCTGAGATTGTAAAGCGAATAAGTTGTATAGTTTCGAATCTGGTTCATCATCTTTCCGGTATTGATCCTGTTATTGGTACAGGCATCAACATATTTCCCGTTCACTCCGTATGCAACAAGATCAACCTCGTCTCCGACTTGTGCCATTACTGCATCTAGAGTATCAAAATCATTGAATTTTGGAGCAACTGCCACCCAGCAGTTTACTCTTGCATCATCACCGGTCCTCACGTTCCTGCATCCGTCATTTATTGCACGAACCTGGTCTGCGATCTGGCTGACATCGCTCCTATTGAAATCAATTTCAGTAACTACGACAACAGGGCCAACAGGACCATCTGAAAGTCTTCCAAGGAAAAGATCATCTCCTTCTGTTCCAAGAACTTCACCTACCATACGTGCCTGGGTATTGTTGATGTTTTCTCCAGCACTGTAGAGAACATATACAGGCATGACATCCTTGCTCAGAAGACACATCGAACGTGCTGCATCCGGAAGAAGATATGGAGATTCATTTGTTGCAGTCAGGAACTGGACTGCCATGTTAAGCCGATATGAACAGTAGGGTGTTGCATCTGCAAAGTCAGCAATTGTAGGGCCCTGGCCTATCATGAAGCTTCGGATAGAAAGGCTTGGGGTCTGGTTTGTAGAATAGAGAGAGTGTGAGACTGTTTCGTTGCAGTCCTCCTCGACATAGCAGTATCCTCCAATAAGGCTTGTAATCGAGCTTCCGAAAATATTTGTTCCGTTTTCACAGACCATGCACCAGCATTTTCCAAATTCGCACTGTGCGATCTGGTCAGGATCAGTTATGGCAACTCGTGCCATATCGCTTGCATAATCAGTTGTATAGGTGTCGCCACCAACCGACTGTAAGCAGCCCGAGATTATTAGTAGGCCTAAAGCAAACAAAAGGATGATTCTCATACACTAAAAATATGAAAGAGAATAAATAAAAAAAGAACTAATAGAGGGTCTGTCCGCACTGACAGGTTGCACCCCTCAGACCTCCACGGCCACACTTGGGACAGTATACCTGTCTTGCAATGAGATGTGGCTGGAAGAACCTCTTAGTTCCACGAGCAACGCTTGTTCCTGCTGCAGAAACAGACTGCTCCCAGGATCCACCGTGGCCATGCTTGTGCTTCTTCACTGCATTGCCGATGATGTCCTTTGGAGTAAGTGACTGTGGGAACAGCGGAACAGGTGCATGCCATATGAAGGCAAGCGGGTTAGCCCAACCATAAAGTGGGTTCTGCATTGCCCCGAATCCACGAAGCTCCTGGTCTCTTCGAAGAGAGAGTGCCTCAGCAGAAACAGTCCTTCTTGTAGTGTTGGTCATAGCAGCATCCTGTATCTGCTTATCGTACTTGTATGCTGCCTCATTGTTTCTGATCAGGTACTCGGCCATTGGAGCATCAACATGAAGGTTTGCCCTGTAGTCCATGAAGCTTGCTCCTGGGTTTGTTTCACCTGTTCTTGCAGATGCATAAACACCCTTCCTCTGCAGGAAGATGTCCTGAGGAGCCTGCTTGAGACCGGCCATGTAGTCACTGCCTGCAAGCTGGTGCTGCTCAAGGCTTCCGCCAAATACATTAAGCTTTGCAACCCTCTCTGAAGTTTTACCTGAGAACCACTTTGCAGAGAATGGATTAATTGACTGCATAGCTTCTCTAAGTCTTGGTTCAGTGAAGTTCCATTGCTTGAGAGCATCCGGGGTCTGATCCCACTTGGATGCATAACCCTGCATGGACATCTGCATACCTCTGACCATACCAGCATATGGCTTCATGATCTTTCCGGCTGTGTCCATTGCAAAACCATAGAGTGACATGAAGTTCATGTATTCCCCCTTGCCCATTTGGGCTCTGAGGTTATCACGTGCACTGAAGTTTGCTGCTGGACCAAAGTGGAAGTATGAGGCCCATGACTGGTGAGTACCGAATGAAGTTGAAGTTCTCCATGGGTTTCTGTCGATTGCATAGTCCCACACCTGGTGGTATGCGCCATGCTGGGCTGCAACATTCCTGTATGCCACTTTCTCCGCGTCAGAGAGGCCCTTCATATCCCTTCCAGACATTATGTTGCTGGAGAGCTGCCATGAATGCTGCCTGTAATACTCTGAAGTTGGAGTAATGTCGTATGAAGCCCTGTGAAGCGCCCCTCCTCCTGCAAGTGCAACTTTGGATATATAATCTCCGCCATGAAGTCCAATATCTCTAAATGGCTTCATCATGGTAGTGAATGTATGTCCTTCTGCTCCAAAGAATCTCATTGGAGATGGTGCAATTGGAGTGACTTGTTTCTTTGGAGCAACAGTAACTGCACTGTTCTTCCAGAAGTCTGAATAGTTGTAGGTTGAACCTGCATGACTCCAGAGAACTGCTGCAAGCACTTTCTCCTTCTCGTAGCTGTACCCTCCTTCCTTTGCCCATTTGGTTGCCTCTTCTATGAATGGCCTCCATTCGTTTGGATCCTTGGATCCGCCGACCTTTTGATACTGTCTCATAAGGTCATCACGGCCTGCAAAGTTGACTGGAACATCTTCTGCAACGAATTTTCGAAGCTGTCCCTTGTCATCCCTAAGACAAACCTCACCTGCCATGACACGGTCTGCATCGCTGAGCATCATGCCCTTTGAGTAGTATGCAAAACCACCTTCATGAAGCATGACCATTGCCTTATTTGACTTTGCAATGTCGTCATATGTAACAGGCCTCTTGAGAACCTCTTCATAAGCTTCCTTGTGGGTAGTCATGAGCTTTCTGAGCTTTGCAAGATGGTCTGGGTTTGTAGTATCCATCTCTTTGATGAATCTGAGGTCTGGGTGGTTTGCTGAAAGTCCCTTCTCTTCAAGAGCCTTTTCCATGAATCCGGATAGTACTCCGTTGTAGAATCTTGTAGTTTCCCTTGTTGTTCCGTATGCGTTCTGGCTAAACTGTGAGTTGAACCTCTGTTCCATATCCTTTGAAAGTTCAGTTGCTACCATCAGTTTCTTTTTCTCTGCAGTCCTCTTCTCATTGCTCCAGCCGCTGGATCCTGCCATCCTGTCAAGTGCCGCTTCCTGGGCTGCATCATAGTGAGGAACATAGCTCTTGGTCATCCTGGACTCGGTCCACTGGCCGATTGCAAAGTTCTCCTGTGGATTGAGGTCCTTTACCCAGTGTCTCTTTGTATCAACCTTGGTGAAGTGTTTCGGGGCGCCAAGTTCCATATCAGCTCCCCACCAGGTCATCCTTCCGCTCTTGTCGATATGACCAGTGCGCTCTATCTCACCACCCGCTAGGAAGTGAGCTATATCGCCTATGGAAGCTGAGTTGATTGATTTGCCCTTGTTTCTCTGGAATGCTTCCCGTCCTTCTGCTGTGAAAAGTTCGATAATGTCGCGCCTGTTCCTCTCAGCAACTGCCTTGAGCTGGCCAGCGTTTCTCATGTGCTCTGGAAGCTCGTGCATTGCAGATGCTGGATCAAGTG
>CAZYZZ010000108.1:0-3992 GCA_964651995.1 Microcaldota archaeon | reverse complement strand
GCATCATCTTTTCGCTCTTCAGCACTTAGAGAAAGAAGTCTTCTTGCTTCTCTCCTGTACTTCTTAAGCTCTGCTGTTGCTCTCCAAAGCTCGGCCATGTTCTTTAGACCATATTCGATCTTCAAAGTCTTGTCATGCTTGATTCTATCGACGTCCCACAATTTCTTGGGACGGGCAAATTTGTTTCTAAGTTTTCTAGGATCGCCCATAATATCACTTCTTCTTTTCTGCTGGCTTTGCTCCGGTTGCAGCTGCTACTGATTTTCTGATAACACCGACTGCCATTCCGTGTCTGCCTGTGTTTCTGGTTTTCTGTCCACGGACCTTGTGGCCGAAGGTGTGTCTGAAACCTTTCCAGCTAAACATCTTCTTCTCACGGTCAACATCCTGTGAGATATCAAAGATAAGATCATTCATAATGACGTGTCTGTCGTTTCCGGTCAGATAGTCATTATTTCTGTTCAAGAGGAACTTTGGAACATCCCTGTCTCCGAGATTAAAGAGGATTTTATCGATTTCTTCAACCTGTTTTTCACTGAGGTCACCGACCCTTGTGCTTGGAGCAATTTTTAGCTCCTTTTCAATTATTTTTGATGCGATTGCTGCAACTGTGTGTCCGATTCCCCTGACATGGAGAAATGATCTTTTGAGTGGTACCTGACCTTTAACATCCTTTCCAGCAATACGAACAATTCCTCGGAAATTCTCATTTTCATCTTCTTTTTGAACCTGAGGCTTTTTCCTTGGAGGTTTTTTATCAGATTTTTTATCAGTTTCCTTTTTTGCTTTCTTTGCCATTATTACACCCTGCCTACTTCTTCTACTTCGACCTGAGTAACGTGCTCAAGTGCCTTGATTTTCTCTTCGATCTTGTCCATTCCGCCTTCTGAATCTGCAAGAAGTAGGTTTACTCTAAGAACTTTTATCCCAAAACCAAGTTCTTCTTCAGTTGCCCTCTGGACTTTTGCGATATTCTCAACTCCGGACTTTACACTCTCCAGTGCTGCCGGATCATCAACGTAAATTTTGATTTGTGCTGCTACATTTAATTCTTCCATAAATACACCTTAGTGATTCCCGATATAGAACATTCTTTCTACATAATACTAAAATTACCGAGAAAAGGCAGAGAATTATTTAAAAGGAATACATATTTAAATATGATTATTGGAAGGTTTATTCCAGAAAATCCATACAAATACATATTGCCCCAATAGTCTAACCTGGATAGGACGCAACCCTGCGGCCCTCGCTTTTGGAAAAAGCGAGACCAAAACTGATAAATTATCATTATAGTTCTGGTTTTTGGAAATAGGAAGCCCGTTTTGGGCCGCCTTTTTCTAAAAGGCGGAAAGGTTGAGATCGGTGTTCAAATCGCCGTTGGGGCGTTTTTATTAAAGTGAGAGAATAGAGAAAAAACAGAAGAGGATTGAATGATATAACTCCTTATTCTTTCATTTTTAATAACTTTTATAAAGTGTTTTTTATAATCTATTTTTGTGTTAAAATGACTCCCCGCAGAATCAATGTCAACGGAATAGACATAGAATTACAGAAACTCAGGCTTGATAACCAGATAAAACTAATGGCATCACAGGCCATCAGAAACGGCACCATCAATCGCTGTTTTGGAGAGATACTTGAATCAAATCTAATGAAAGCTCCAAGAGAAAGAAAAGCAGAGATAGCAAGTGCAGTGTGTGTTGTTGCACTTGAGCTTGGGCAGCGGGAATTTGCAATAGAAAACAGGCCTGAGATAGATTCTGTTGATGATAATACAATGGACAGCTTAGTAGCGACTGCCAAAAGGCTTTGCAGGGCTGATTCTGAAGTTGATCTGATATCGCTCTTATCCACGACCCCACTGACAGCAAGGGGTGAGCTCTATGCACGTCCAGGGCAACTGCTAAGGATAGATTTCGGCGATGGGAAGAAGGCATTTTGCAAATCAAGAAATGCCAGGCAGGAACATACGGGATTCAGATTGCTTGAGATAAGCGGATTGCCATCATGCAGAAGTGAATGTATCGGTGAGTGGGTCGTGATAGCAGGAGCTCCTGGAAGAGGGGTCTTTGATCATTTTCTTCTGCCTTTGGAAAATACTCCTGATACCAGGAAGGAATACACTGAGATATTCAAAAGAATAATAGCGATATCTGCTTTTGATTATGTTTTTGGGATGCTCGATAGAAATGAAGGCGGAATTGTTTTTGGTAGAAACACTCCAGTAACTGCTGTGGACAATGAGTACTTGTTTTCTTATTATCCTATTCCAGCCCAAGGCAGAAACATGCTCAACCAACGAATGCATCTCAGGCAGCTTGGCCTTGATGAAGAGCTGGTCAAAGATGACCTTGCAATAGATAAGCATCTGGAATATGCAGCTGAATTTTTTGAGCAGGCAGAGAGAAACATTGCGATCATAGCAGATGTTTTTTCAGAGCATGTTGCAAGAGTTCCGTTTGTTGATTGTACCATCTTTGATGTTGGACTGAGTCCTGATACTATTGGAATCATTGCAAACAGAATTGGCAGTGGAGTTGTTGGATTTAGAAATGCACTGCTCGATGAGATGAAGGCAACAAGAGATCTTGGGATGTTCCAGTGCCCATAGATATAAAATGGCAAATGTGAAACATGATTATTGATAATCATGAGGACTTTCCTGAGAATCACACTATCCAAGATTTTAGGCTGGGATTATATTAACAAAAAAGGATACCTCACACCATCCCCAAAAAGGATAAAACAGTATGAAGACAACATGGTCGTTGGTGAGAAGGTTCTGGAGATAGGCCCTGGCTCCGGAGTCATTTCAAGGATGGCTTTTGAAAAAGGGGCAAAAGAGGTCGTTGCAGCAGACATAAATCCTGCTGCAGTCGAAGCCACAAAAAAACATGTCCCACAAGCCACTGTTTTGCAAAGTGATCTTTTTGCTGAAGTGGATGGAAAATTTGATACGATAATTTTTGCAGCGCCCTGGTCTGAGGGAACTGCAAAGGCCCAGTGCGCGCATGCTGTTTATGAGGATGGGGTTGTTGGGAGGTTCTTCAAGGATGCTAAAAAGCATTTAGCAAAAAACGGCAGGATCTGGATCCAGTATTCTGATGCATATCCGAGGAATTATGAGCGATTCCACAATACAATAAAGAAGCACGATTATAGAATTGAGAATGAGTGGAGCTACAGCTGCTTCGATATAATGGTAAAGAAAAGGGCAAAAGTGCTGCTCTATGAAATTAAATCCATGAATTAAAAGATATTGTTCATCATAATTATCTGTGAATCTTAAAGAACTGGTAACAGCCCTTGAAATCAGAAGGCAGTGGAGAGACAAAGATCTCCTTCAGAAAGTCCAGGAGGAACAGCTGGAAAAAACACTTCAGGCAGCATCCCAAACAGAGCATTATGAAAAGCTGTTTGAATCCGGGATAGATTCATTGTCTGATTTTCCCATTACTGAAAAAAACGAGGTTCGCAATAATCCCGAATCCTTTGTCAGAAAGGGGCTTGATAAAAAAAGCTTGAATGTGCTCAAAACATCAGGATCGACCGGCAAGCCGATCAGGATTTACTCTGATGAATATTGTTCAAGATTCCGCAGAAGCCTTGATGATGCTTCTACGGTTGAAAGGGGACGTTCGCCTTTTGATGTAGTTGCAAGGATTGAAGCTCGTGGAAATTATCAAAAACCAAGATATGATTCGAAATTCGGACTGTTCAGGAATATCTTTTTCCATGCTAACGAAGATATGGAAAACATTATTTCAATTGTCAGAAAGAGGAAGGCAAGCACCCTTGGGGGCTATCCCAGCATGATATACCTGATAGCAAAGGCCACCTCTCATGATCCAATTAAACTCAAATCAGTGATCTGCGGAGCAGAAATGCTTACAAAGGAATATAGAAAAACAATAGAGGAATGCTTTGGTGCAAAGGTATTCAATATGTACGGATGCTGGGAATTCGGACCTCTTGGATGGGAATGTCCT
>CAZYZZ010000107.1:0-4002 GCA_964651995.1 Microcaldota archaeon | reverse complement strand
GCCTCTTGAGTCTGTCACGTTTGACCGCTTCGCTACTCCTGCATGAAACTTTTGGAAAAGTTTCATCAAAACTCTCCAAAAGGAAAACTAAGTATAAAGAATAAGAAATAAAAGTTAGTATTCAACTACGACTTTGCCGGATTTGATCTTGCAGAGGCACAAAAGTCTTTCATTGTCTCCGGTACCAAATGTTGCAAGGCCTGCTTTTTCCTCTTCGCTTGGTTCTTCAAGGTTTTCCATCCCCTCTAATACCTTCACCTTGCATGAGCCGCAGCTTCCTGCTTTGCATGCAAATAAAACAGAACACTTTCCGTCTAATTCAGCGAGCAGTGAGTTGTCTGCTACTTCAATTGTCTTTCCATCGTTCTTTACTTCTACTTCTGCCATATTCTCACCTTTTCATATCACTGTAAACAAGTTATAAATCTTTATTTTCTTGAATTTTCCATCAAGCGCTCCAAAAACCTGGATGCTCTTTTGTAATATTTCTCGTTTTTCATCTTCCCATTTTCATCAAACTGCTCCTGGACCTTTGGGAAGAATAGTGTTTCGCAGCTGGGCTTCATGCAGAAATTAACACATATGAGTTTCATCTCCTGTGCAGCGCGAACTCCTCCAAAGTCTCCTGCAGAAACAGCCACAATCCCAACAGGAAGTCCCGAATACTCCCTATAGAGCATATCAAGCATCATCTTGAGCTCTCCTGGGATATTGAAGTTATATTCAGGGGCAACTACAACCAGGGCATTTGCCTTCTTGATCTTTTCAGCCAATTTTACTGCCTGGGGACTTTCTCCAGAATTGTCTGTTGCATCAATCCTGTAATCCCTCACATCAACAATCTCGCTATCGAGCTCTGCCTTTTTTGCTTCGCCCAGGACAAAATTTGCTACCTTCTCTGACTGTCTTCCCTTCCTTGCAGTTCCAAGAATTATCGGTACATACATCCTTTCACCTACTTTTTTGCAAATACTAAATAAGCTGTATGGGTCAGTCCGAAATGCTTTGGCCTAAATCCAAATTCTCGGACCTCATATTCGCGAAGAATACTCTCAATTGTGAATACCTCACTAAAAACACCCTCAAGTGCCAGATGAAGTGCCTTTGCCTGCTCTGACTGGAGGCAGTGCGCTGCCAGGTATCCGTCTTTTTTCAGTGCCATGTTTGCAGATTCTACAATCTTGTCTGCTTCTGCAATATCGCAGAACACAAGGTCAAAGCTCTCATCCTGCTCATCAATTCCATCGAGCACATCCCTTAATTTGAATTCGACATTATCCAGCTTTGCCCTCGCTACATTTGACTTTGCAAGGTCGAGAAATTCCTCTCTCTTTTCATAGCTTACAACTTCAGAGACAATGTTCGCAAACTGGACTGTCATAAATCCAGAGCCGGAGCCAAGTTCAATTACCCTCGAATTTCTTCCGATTCCTGTATATGAGATTATGTGTCCTGCATCCTTTGGCTGAGTCACTGCAGGCCCTCCTCTCTTCAATTTTCGAAGAAGAGGCGGAAAATGGAAGTCTGGTTTTTTAGAAAACGATCCTTTTTTCATATTTCTTCACTGTTTCATTTTCTCCTTGAATTCGAGGAGTTTCTGTGCAAGCGGCTCGTCCTTTGTTGCGAGGATCTGGATTGCAAGCATTGCTGCATTCTTCCCATTGTTGATTCCAACTGCTGCAACAGGAACATTCGGAGGCATCTGTGCAATTGAAAGAAGAGCGTCTAAGCCATCGAGAGCAGCATCTACGGGAACTCCGATTACCGGCTTTGTTGTTCTTGAAGCTACTACTCCTGGAAGGGCTGCACTGAGGCCTGCAACTGCAATGAACACATCTGCACTGCTCTCCTTGACAAGGGATTCGACCTTATCAGGGTTTCTGTGGGCTGAGGCAACCTCATATCTATGCTCGACATCAAATGCCTTGAGCACTCCGATTGCCTTATTCACAATCTCCTCATCACTTTTCGATCCGGATATAATTAGTACTTTTTCCATGGAAATAGAATCCAAAGAAACTGTTTAAAGTATTGCGAATATATCGATTCAGGTGGATTTTATGGATGAGGAAAAATGCTGTGATCTGATCAGCAAGAAGGACTGGGACAAGAAAACAATAAAATGGAAGAACAAGCTCTTTGTGAAAAAGCATTACTTAGCATTTTTCTACATGCCTCTTGGCCTTGACAAGGCACTTGGAAACCTTATGGAAGACCTTAACAAAAAGGACAATCTTGCAAAGGAAGCTCCGATCATGGTCTGGAGGAATGAGGGAATGTTCGGCGGTGATGTCTATGTCGCAGTCAAGAAAAAAGATCCTGACTATGATAATGAGACAATCTCAGGAACATTCAAAACCCGCTATTATGAAGGAAAATCCTATTCAGAAGCAGGATCCTGGGTCAAGAAATTCAAGGCTGATGTGAAGGATGCAAAGGAAATAATCTCATTCTATGCACTTTGCCCTGGATGCGCCAAAAAATTCGGAAAAGTCCAGGCTGCACTTCTTGGAAGAGTTGGATAAGGTGAACAATATGGAAAACGATGTAATGGTTGTAACAATGGACACCATTCCTGGCTACAGGGTAAAGAAGGTAGTTGGTTTGGTATCAGGTCTTACTGCAAGGACCAGAGGCATGGGGGGAAAGTTTGTTGCCGGCATAGAATCAATGTTCGGCGGAGAAGTGACTGCATTTACTTCAGAGATTGAAAAATCAAGGAAAGAATCCCTCAACAGACTCAAGGAAAATGCAAAGAAAATGGGGGCAAATGCTGTTCTGAAGACTGATTTTGAAACCAGCGAGGTTTTCACGGCAACACTGCTATTCTCATCAACAGGAACTGCTGTTATTGTTGAAAAAGAGTGAATGCATGACAAAGGCAGGAGCACTTCACAAAAGGTATGTCCTATTCGAATATCTAGGCAAACCTATTGATGAGAGTACTCTCAAGCCTTTGCTCTATGCCGAAGCATTGAAGTTCTTTGGGGAGCTTGGTCTCTCATATGCTGCGCTCAAGCTGATCAGCTTTGATGGAAAGTCTGGAATTATCAGATGCGAGCGCGATTATCTTGACAAGGTGCTTGGGTTCTTGGCGCTCTTGAGCTCCTTGGATGGGTCTGATGCCCGTTTGAGGGCTGTCAAGTCAAGCGGCACTCTCAAGGGCCTTGGAAGCACTGTGGAGTCCATCCAGCTCAAATAATCCTTTGATCCTCCTTTTATTTCAATATAGATAATCTCGGGCACTTCATGCGGATGCGTCTGCTTGATGAATGCCTCAAGCTGGAGGTATGCCTTTTTTCTTGTCTTAATAAGTAGCTGGTACTCAGGATGCCTCTCTATTTTTCCCTTCCACTTATAGAGAGACTCATCAATCTTGATGATGTTCACGCATGCTGCAAGCTCTTTTTCAATTATCTTTTTTGCAGCATTGTCTGCACTTTTTCTTGTCGGATATGTCGAGAGTACAAGTATCATGTTCTCTCCTCTCAAGCCTTCTTCTTAAAACTTACTTCTTGAAGACAATCTCAATTACATCCCTGTGATTGAGTGGATGTTCCTTTCCAACAGGCTTTCTCTTTTTCACATCAATTGCCTTGATAAACCCATTTCCAATGTCGCTGTGCAAACTAAACGCAAAATCAATTGCAGTTGTTCCGGGTGGCATGAGGAAACAGTCTGGCAAAACATTTCCATCTTTGTCTTCAAGCTTGTTCATCCCGCCAGGGAATATCGCAATGTATTTGAGGTAGTCAAATACTGCCGTATTCAGGCATTTCTGGACTCCTGTTCCCGTGTACTTTTCAAGTATTTTTTTCAGGATGTCCATTGCGCCTTTTTGAGCATCATTCAAATTGCCGGTTATCTCAAAGTCCTCATCTCCAGGCAGATACTTGATGAACTTGTTCTTTGCTGCATTTTTCAGTGTGATTTCTGCTTCGCTTGAGCATGGAACTACAAGGTATTCCGGGAATTCGTTTTTCATCTTCTGGTAATTCTCCC
>CAZYZZ010000106.1:0-4020 GCA_964651995.1 Microcaldota archaeon | reverse complement strand
CCTTTTGCAACTTCTTTGGTATTTTCAGATAACTCTTCTATTAGTAGCACCCAATTAGACGCTCGATTCCCTCATCAAGAGAGACTTTTGCAGTAAAACCAAGCTCTTTTTCTGCTTTTGTTGTATCTGCCTGAGTATACATCACGTAATTCTTGATCTTGTTTTCCTGATATTCTGGCTCGATGTTTGTTCCAAGCTTTTCATTGAGCTTTTTGATAACCTCATTGAGAGTGGTGCTTTTGCCGGCGCCCACATTGAAGACTCCGAAGCCTTCGTATTTCATTGAAAGGATGTTTGCCTCGACAACATCTGAAACATGAGTAAAGTCTCTTGTCTGAGTTCCGTCTCCGAAGATCAGTGGGGATTTTCCTGCCTTCATTTCCCAGAGGAACTGAGTAACAAGATTTGCATAGCCCTTTTTGGCCTTTTCATGAGGACCATAGACACTGAAGTAGCGAAGAGCCACAATCGGAACTGAATAGAATTCATTGTAGATCTTTGCGATTCTCTCCATTGAGATTCTAGCTTCACTGTAGAAATCCTTGATAAGAGGGACAATGTCTTCCTTGTGCGGAGGGGTGATACCATTGTACATGGAACTTGTTGATGCATAGATGACCCGGCTAGCATTTGCCCTTGCATATTCAAGGATAGAGATGAATTCATCCTGGGCCTTTGCAACAAGATGAGGATTGTCCTTGTACATTGGGGAGGATGAGTAGATTCCCTGGTGGAAGATAACATCGTATTTTTCTCCGGTCTTTTCAATATCGCCGGAATCCATCTCAAAGAATTTCACTTTGTCCTTTATTGCTTCTATATTTTCGAGACTTCCTGTGTGGAGATTATCTATTATAGATACTTCATGTCCGTCATTTAGAAGACGCTCTGCAAGATTTGATCCGATAAAGCCAAGGCCACCGGTAACTAGAACTTTCATGGAAAGGATTTGACATATGATTTTTTTAAGAATTACCTAAAAGTATGGAATATGACAGAGCTGGAAGAAACACTAAAACAGACTGCAGAACAGGTTTGGGACAGGACAATAGAACTTGTCCTGGCCCCGGTGAACAATATTGATATGCTATGGATTGCAATCCCGCTTCTTATCACCACTCTTTTCATGATTTTGTATTTTGGAAGGCACAAGAGGGAAGAGCTTGGATGGAACACTGCATTCGGGAATACAATGGTCTTCATCTTTGTTGCAGTCGCCATAATCAGGGAAATGTACATCCAGGGCGGAGAATCATTTGACGGTATATTTACTCCTGGATTGTATGGCGCCCTGGCTCTTGGCCTTTGTGTGACCAGCGGACTTCTGATGTTCTTTACATACTTCCATCTGCTTCCAAAGAGGCTTGCTTTTTTCATGTTCTCGGCTCCTCCGATAAACGTAGCTGTGTATGCCGTGATGAGCCTGGTATATGCAAATGTCGCAGTTGACCATATAACAGTCCTTGCGGCAGTTGTTCTCCTTGTAGCAATACTTGTAATTGGAAAGCTATTGCAGCTCATAGTAGGTCTTGTAGGGCTTGAAGCAAAAATAGAGCAGCTTGAGATACCAGGAGTCGAAAAAGAAGAGGACATGCTTGAAGAAGAAGAAAAACCAAAGAAAAAATTCAGGAAGATGAGCTGATTTCCCTTGCTTTTTCTTCAAATCTCTTGAGGAACTTTTCCCAGGTGAATTCACGCTTTACCTTTCTTCTTCCGACTTCACCCATTTTCTTGCATGCGTCGGGGTTCTTTGCAAGCCATTCCATCTTTTTGGACATATCCCAGATACTGTCCACCAGGAACCCGTCCTTGCCATCATGTATTGTTTCTTTTGGCCCCCCTTCATTCTTGGCAATGCATGGCTTTGATGATGCCAGAGCTTCCAGGGGAACAAGGCCGAAATCCTCGTTCACGGGCGTGTAGAGGACTGCATGGCACCTGGAATAAAGATCGATTAGACGATCATCCGGAACATTCGGCTCTATGATTATGTGGGAGCCTCCGCGTGCCTTGATCTGCTTTTTGTATTCCAGGTGGTCTTTCCTATTCGACAGGGATCCTGCAATGACCAGTTTCCAGCCAGGAACCCTTGCTGCAAACAACTTGAAGGCATCTATGGCATATTCAAAGTCCTTCTCAGGGGCAATCCTTGATGGATAAAAGAAGAAGTTCTCAGATTCCCTGCATTTGAATTTTTCAGGATCCACAGTCGGATAGAGAACTTCGGATTCACGATCAAGATATTTCTTTATTCTGGACTGGCTGTTTTTGCTGTTTGTAAAGATATGTTCGATGTTTGGAACAGTTCTTGATTCAAAGAATTTAAAGGCCTGTATTGAAGACCAAAAGAAAGGTTTTGAGAAGATAGAGCGTCTTTGCATCCTCCATTTGTAAAGGTCGAAAGCTTCACGATTTGGCGTATGGCAATTGTGAGTGTAAATTGCATCACCAGCAAGAAATGAATGGTTTCCTTCAACTTCAATATCAACAACTAATGCTTTTTCTTTCAAATCCAGAACCTCTCGGACAGGAATAAGAAGGAGCTTTCCAAGTTTTTTATATCTGACATATCCTTTGTCGGAAAATCTAAGAGAATATGTCTGATGATCTAACCGATCATTATAATTGTTGAATTTGTGTGCCTGCCTTCTCACTATTGTGGCCTGTTTTCCAAGCATGGACAGGAGGTAGACTAGCCCAGTAATGAGATGCTGTCCAACACTGGTACAGACCCAGCGTTTTGCCTTTTTTTCATAGTATCCATCGCCCATAAGATAGGCTTCAAGGAATTTTTTCTGTAGTTTAGAGTGACAGGAAAAAACAAGGTCTGGAATACGTTTATTTCTTGCTTTTGAGCCACATCCCAAAGCAAGCATAAACATGGCACATATATTAGGCAAAATTACCAGGATTTCACTTCTTTGTGGAACTTCTTTTACAGAGGGTTCAATTCCAAAAACCTTCCGGGAACAGCGAACACAGTCCTTTACAAGAGTATTTTTCTCGTGCATACCAAATGAGAAACCAAGTTGCATATCCTCCCGCTTTTGTGCATGACGGAAATGGATATAACCTTCAGATGCATAATATCCCAGAAGCTTCATCAACTCAGCACATACAGGTATTTTAGCAGGAAGCAAAATAGTTTTTCTATTGCCAATTGCGATAAACTTGCGGTTAAAATCAACAAACAACCTATCTGCCCAATATGGGTGATTCTCATATTTCTTCTTCAAGACATTCTCAACATCAAGAAAAGCAGGAGGACGATTAACATTGACTAATTTGGATGGAATGGGTATCAAATCGCCTTTGCATATTTTAGCAAGTTTCTTTTCAGTAAAATCACCATTTTCATAAACAAAAAATTTGTGATCTTTTGTCGCAGTAATTTCCCTCCCGTTGGCAAGCCTTAGTATCCCCAAATTAGAGGCTTTCTTGGTTTTTTTCTTGAGGACTTTAGCGTGAGAAGATTTGTGATCTTTTGTAAATGAAAAGAGCTGGTCTCCTTCTTTTAGATCTTTCATAGAACAGTATGAATAGCCAGTAGGGGTCTTTCTTAGAGTCGGAGTATCCTCATGAAGACAATACCAGATGACCTTGGAGTTCTTATGGCGGATCCATTCTGAGGGAGTCTGGTGTGCATTGATCACGTCATAGTCATCAAGCTTGAGATTGTAGAAGTATTTTCCTGCCTCAACAGCAGTGGTGACCCTCTTTAGCGCAGGCAGCTTGCTGAGAAGTCCTGGTTTTGCAACGCGGATGTCAAGAGCTTCAAATTCTGAGAAGGAGTTTTCCGGATCATAGCGTATGCAGTGGATCCTGGCATCAAAATGCTCTGCAATTTTCAGAATTACACGGTCAAGTCCGCCTCTGGTTTCCAGAAATGGAGTGACTAGGACCAATCTCATGATTTTTTATCTTCTAAAGCTTTTTTATATGCCTCCATAGTCTTTTGAGCGCAGTTTTGCCAGGTAAACTGTTTTAGATGCTCAAGATGCTCTGGAGTAAATACAAATC
>CAZYZZ010000105.1:0-4024 GCA_964651995.1 Microcaldota archaeon | reverse complement strand
CGGAGGGGTCGCTTGTTCAAATCAGGCTCGCGGCATTTTTCTTATTTTAGTTTATTGATAATCCCAACTAATTTTTCATATTTCGTGTAGCCGCAGCCCTCGTTGATATGCCCGCCGCCATGCTCAACTATGAGCTGTGCATCCAGGAGCTTTGCAAGGCGCTCCCCTTCGCTAAGCTCGATAAATGGATCATCATCCGAATTTATTACTATGAATTTGTCTGCGCTTTTCTTGATTTTCTCCCAGTCAAATTCACTGTCGACAAAGTTTGCAATCTCGGGAATTCCAAGATCCTTTGCAAATGCAGCAACAAGGATCACTGTCCCCACTTTCTCAGAATCATTGAATGTTTCCAGAAGGCGCAGTATGGTGGGACAGCCGAGGCTATGGGCAACCAGAACCCACTCTGAATTGAATTCTGGAATGATGGCCCGCGTTTCATTTAGCCATTCAACCAGCTTCGGATTATTTGTATTTGGAAAATCAGGATTTGCAACTTCAATTCCCTCTTCCCTGAACGTGTCTGCAAGATGTCCCCTCCAGCAGCCTCTTGAATCTCCTCCCCAGCAGTGGAAAATGAAAAGTTTCATAAACAGTAATCCACATTCAAAAATATAATGGGTGGCAATGGGATTACTGTCAAAACGCGCAATTTTATCCTTTTCAGGACAGCAGAGGCAGTGGTAGGCAGCGGATCAGAAACCACCATTGTTACTGGATTCCGGGTGCCTGGGTTTCGAGGAAAGTACAGGATATTGGTGGAAGGAATCACATACGGAACTCCGAGATTTCCAAAAAATCTTGAGAAGACCCTTGAGAAAGTAGCCAAAGGCATTGAAGATCCGCACGAGCTGCCTAAAAAAATCCCAGTAAAAGAATACTAAAGAAGCTTCAGCTCCCCATAAACAGGATCAAGTTCTTCCTCTTTCCACGGCCCTACTGCAAAGCAGGTTATTGTTCCTGGCTCAATCTGCGTTCTTCCGGCATCACGGATCATTTCGACTGGAAAGCCCTTGTCCTTTGCATGCTGGAAATGCTCCACAAGCTGTTCTGATGAAGTTACCTTGAGAACAACTTTCTGCTGGCCTTCGGTTTCCCAGTGTTTTACAACATCTGGATTCTGTCTCAGTGCTTTTTTGTATGCGCCAAGAGAAGCATGGCAGCACTGCGCTGCAAGTTTCCCCTTGCCCATATCAAGATCAGTCCGGATTACTATGATTTGCTTGTACACAGGCATAAAGATGGAAAGAAAAGATTATAACTTTGTATTTAGTGCGCTTGCAGCTGCAAGGTCTGGAAGGGTGCTTCTCTGCGGAACCTGGCTTGAAGGCGCAGATGAAACAGAAACCCCACTAGATGATGGAGGAGAAGCAGACTCTTCAACAGGGCCTGCCAGATCCTTTGCAAGCTCCAGCAGGGCATTTGCATAAGCAGCAACCCTCTCAGGGGAACTTTGCGATGACCTTGGATTTTCGCTGACAACATATACTGCATCAAGCTTCTGTCTTGTGAACTGCACAGTTTCAAATCCGCCCTTATCAACAGTTATTGTCTCCATTGAATCAGGACCTTGTACCGGCTGCGTGACAAGCCTTAGGCAAAAGCCTCTTGAAGTGACCAGCTGCTCTATATCCAGATTTAATGCACGGTCCGAAGTTTCCAATTCAAGCCTTGCACTGACTGAAATCCTCTCGCTTCTGGGCTTCTTGACAAGATCTATCCTGGCTCCGAATTGCCTGGAGAGCTTTTCACGGGTCTCAAGGAAGCTCAAGAGCTGATCTCTTGCTTTTGATGGCATAGAAAAAAGCACCATGAAACGGCCTGCCGGTTCTTCTGATAATGACTGGAGCCCCTCTCTTAGCGGAGCTGCTTTTTTGAAGCCATCTCGAAGTTGCGGTGATGGGCCTGCTTTTCTGGATTGTGCGTTTTTCATAATGGTCGCCTATGTTTTTCGGACAATGAATGTTTATAAAACTCTGTCACAAAAATTGGCTCTGGCCCACGAAACAAAATCAGCCAAGCTTCCAGTATTTCTTATTCTTAATGAAGTTTTTTTGCACCTCAATAAGATCCAGAATGAACGTTTCCTCGCTCTTGTGCAGCCGTCTTAGAATCCGGTCAGCATTGGCAGGACCAACCCCATAAGTTGATAGTGCAATCAGTGCCTTTTTTCCATAGGTTCGGATAAGTCCTGAAGTAAATTCAAGGTCGGAATTCTTGATCCCATATGCCGGCCTGTTGCAGTTGTGGCAAAGGATTTTTTCAGGAGCGCTTGCAAGATGCATGAATCTTGTTGCCTTGCAGTTGAAGCAGACAAGCTCGACTGTTTTGGAGAGCACATTTTCCTTGAATGCGGAAATTATCCGCTCGCGAGGCTCAAAGCTTCCAAGTTTCTCGCCGCCTGAAATTCTTGAGAGTCCGATATCAGAGAAAAATGATGGCTTTTCTTTTTTGTCAACAATAAGCTTCAGCTTGCGGGCTCTTATCCTGCTAAAGACATCTTCGGTGCGCTCAAGATCAAAATACCTGAAGAATATTGAGCGGACAGTCTCTTCATAAACAACAGAATTTCTCATTGCATGGATGAACCTGCTGCTCACAGCAGCATCCACTGAAAGCAGGCCGAACATGCGGCCAACATGGAGGAACTTAAAGCGAAGGAGAGGAGACTGGTCAAGAGCTTCTTTCAGCTGCTGTTTTATGTTCCTGATATTTCGAAATTCCCTTTCAATATGCTCTGGGCCAAGCGGAAACGGAAGCTTGAACATGATACGGTAGGGGTCATTGACCGCCCAGACGCTCTCTCCGACAAGCTTTGACAGTTTTTTTGAAAAAATGCGGGAGATTGCAGAGTTTACCTTGTGGCCAAAACAGCCGTGGATAATGATAAGATCCGAGACAATTTCAATAACAACTGTCTTGTTGTCCGGAAGAGGAGAAACCTTTTTTGCAGAGCGCATTGATCCGACTTCCTGTGCAACATCATAGGTAACAGGAATGTCCTCTCCGGTCCATGAGGGCACCATGATCTGGGAGCCTGCAACAGGAGATGCAAGAACTTCATCCTGCGTGATGTCAACTACTGTCCAGGGCTTTCCCTGTGAGAGGAAACTTGTTCCGGATTCAAGGTTAACAACGAATTCCTCATCCAGGGAGGATATTATCCTGTTTCCTGAAACATCCTTCATCAAAAATCTTTTTGTCTTGGGAATTGTGCTGAGGAAAGTGTAGTAGTATTCTCTTCCTCTTGCTTTTGCCTTGACTGAAATCCCGTTTTCATATTCATCATAGTAGAGAATGCCCTCCCCATAGAGCTGGAGTGCGACCATACGAAGCTTGTCATAGGTTATCCCATAGGCAAAAGAGCGTGAGAGGATTTCGTGTGCTCTGGAGAGGTCCATCCGCCCAAAATCAAGGCAAAGCCCAACTAGCTGGTGGGCAATGACATCAAGCGCTCCCCTCTCGACAACCTTGTTTTCCATCTTTCCGTTTTGTGCAAAAACAGAGAGGACAGATGCCTCCAGCATGTCATCAAAATCAGAGCTGAAGATAATTCCTTTTGGAGTTTTGTCCAAGCTATGGCCGGATCTTCCAACCCTTTGTATAAGCCTGAAGGCCTGGTGTGGAGACCCATACTGCATGACAAGTGAAACATCGCCAATATCAATTCCAAGCTCAAGCGATGATGTGCAGATGATTGAATTTATCTTGCCTGATTTGAACTGGTCCTCTGTGCTGAGGCGGGCATCTTTTGCAAGGGAACCGTGATGAACAGAAACAGGTGCCTTGAGCTTTCGAAGGGACGCTCCAAGCTCCTCTGCAGTGCTTCTTGTATTGACAAAAATAAGGGAGCGGTGCTTCTCGCTCAGGTCCTTGATCCTGGCAGTCCTCTTTTCGGAAGATGGGATATTCTCAACAGAAATATCCATGTGGCGGTTTTTCCCGGTTTCGCAGACAGAGTACATCCTGTTTCCAAATGCAAGCCTTGCTGCCTGCTTTTCATCAGCAACAGTTGCGCTGATTG
>CAZYZZ010000104.1:0-4050 GCA_964651995.1 Microcaldota archaeon | reverse complement strand
TTGAGAGAACCTTCATGAGGTAAGGTTTTAAATGAAGACTAATAAATGTTTCACATGCGCCGGGCATATATATTACTATTGATATTTTTGTTAGGGTTTGGATGTATCGATGATAAGGTATATCCAAGTGACAGAAGCGAGCAAATTCTAGTATCTGAGCTTGAGGATTACGACGGAGACGGGATAAATGATTATTCTGTTTACACGTTTAATCCAGTAACAAAAAGCGATGCTGGAGTAAAGATTCAGCGGCAGGTTATGGTTACGACTTATACAGGCGGAACTTATACTTCGATAAATCCTAATCTTACGGATGTTGACCTGCTGCTTGCAGATCAAAGCCTCGATGAATTCTCAAAATCAAGATTCCAGTCAGACTCAGCATGCAGTAAGAATATCGGACTTCTCAATGTTGTCTGCTCGGACGTAACAACATGCACAAGACTCTGTTCAACTGCATCTGTAAGCTGCAAGGATATGACAAGATCCTATGAGGATGTCATAGCAGGCTCAATGATCTCATATGTGCAGGACAATAACGAGATCAGGTCCCTTGTTCTTGATTCGCGAAGAATGGTGCTTGACCTTCGAAACACCACAGATGAGGAGCGAAACATCTTCCTTGGAAAGACACGCGATATGGTTGCCAAGGTCGCAAGCATAAATTCAAATCCATTGTACGTGCAACCAAGAATCCAGCTCTGCGATCATTCTGATTTTGGAATCGACTATGTGATAGATGCAACACAGAGAATCGGAACATATGAGACATATGTTGAAAGTTACCATTACAGGGTATTGTTTGCAATCGAGCCTCTTGAGAAAAGCGATGGAGAACTTGGAGTAGAGGTTGCAGGAGTAGGAGTATCGGACAACATCCCCACAACAGTTATCAGCGATGCAAAACAGATCTCCTCGATACAGGACATTCTTGCAGAGAACAATGTCAGCTATGTCACAGTAAAATGGCTATCTCCAAAAACCTCTGATGAGGGATATATACTGGAGTATGAGTTTACATCAACAACCCCTCCTGAAACCCTCCTGCAGTCCCTGAGAACGCCGCAAGTGACAATCAAGACAATTGACATGAGCGGCCTTGTTCCGACAAACATCCTATTTACAACTTTGGACGGAATTCTGAAAAACTATTACCTGGCCCTTGGAATTGCTCTTGGAGTTATGATCTCATTTATCTTATTCCTATACAATGTGGTGACGCTGCTCATTACAATAATAAGCGAGAGAACAGCAGGAGCAACAATTACTACCGGATTTAGAAAGGCATTTGGAAGAACAGCAGTAAGATGGAAGACAGATGGCGCGGTTGCCGTGCTGTTCTTGGCTGCAGGATTCTATGTCTCTGCATTTGTTGCAGTGCAGCCAACAGTATCGCCAGGACTCCTTGAATCAGTGGATTTCCTGCTCAAGAGCAACTTTGGAATTGTAGGCCTTGCACTTACCCTGATTGGAATTGTCATGATATACTTTGCATGCGAGAATATGGCAAAGATCACCATCCTTGAGAAGGCATATGGAATGGCAATCCGGGAGGAGAAAGGATCCTATCTTGAAAAGGCAGCGCGGCTCAAGGAAAAGATGAAGGAGCTTGAGATGCTGGTTGAAAAGTACACGCAGGAAGACTTTGATGTAGGAAAGGAATATGATGTGCTCACAGCAATGAAAGGCCAGGACATGGAGAAGATCACCAAGAACATAACCCCCAGAAGCAAGGCAATTATTGATGACAGGCTAAATGCAATTGAAGGTGCAATAACCAACCTCAAGGAAAGAAAGAGGCTTGCTGATGAGAACTGGCTGAAATGGAAGGAGAACATATCCAAGATACTTGAAGAGCAGAATGAGGTGTTTGCATCCTCTCTTGTAACAGTGCCAAGCTCGCTTCGGGCATGGGCACTGAACAGGTATTTCAGGGAACTTGGAGGAGATGGAATAGTCCTTGAGCATGACGGGCTCAAGAAAAGGAAGCTCTCAGCAAACAAGATTGTCCATGAGATGGTTCTCAAGGGAATACTAAAGGCAGGCGTGGTCATCAGAAATGACAGCATTGAGACATCAGAATTCGCAGAAGGCTCTGGAACAGTCACAAAAGCGCTTATCCTCAAGCTTCGCTCATACATGAGATCCCTTGCCAAGAAGCTTGGCCAGCATGAGCCCCAAAGCTTTGTTTCAGTCGGAGCAAAGGATGTTGTGGTATACATGAAGGGCAGGAGCACAGAGTCTGTGATAATTGTCAAAAAGGACAAATTCAACCAGGCAGTGGAGATGTGGAAGGGCAAGATCAAGCTGATCGAAGCAGCATGATTAATGCTGCTCCTCCGCATCATTGACTTTTTTTATTATTTTTTCCACGACCATGTTTTTTATGCCGCTGAGCACAGAACTAATTTCGCCAACAGCAGTTGTCATAGTGATGAAAAGAGTCATGAATTGCTCTTGTGTAGTTCCGCTGCATGCGACTATTGCAGCACAAGCACACCTCACTGCATACCACGGGGTTGCCCATATATACATGCCAGCTCCTGCGATTCTGCCTGCTTCAGCATAGGCGCTTTCCGGGGGCTCATCCTGAAACGGCCTGAACAGGGAGTTGGTAAATTCCCGGGCGGATTTTAATCGGATTTTAGTATGCTTTCGGATTACAGAAGGCCAATAGGCAGCAAATCCAATGGCCCAGGCAGTAAATGCAAACACACTGCAGAAGAATGCTGCTGATACTGCTCTCTCCACACCAACTGTCTGTTCGCTTCCGGAAGTAGCAATTCCGCTCAGAACTCCGTAGAATACCGGACTTGCAGGAATCTCTGCAATTGCTGATGCCTGGAAGTAATCTGCCATTCCAACATCACTGGCCTTTTTTTGTATCTTGCGAAAAGCAAGAGCGATCACTGATTGGTGGCAAAAAACAACAGTATAGCCAACTGTCCTGGACAATGTTGGGCCAATTCCAGATATTGCTTCTGAAAGCGCTCCGCCTGCTTTGGCAAGGCCAAAACCTATTGCTGTCCAGCAAAGCATTTCAGAAACAGAACCAAGGACAGGATAAAGCTTCTTGAAAGTTTTAGTTTCCTCTGCGATAGGCTTATTTTGGATTCCGTAAAGTTCCATGAGCTTTATTGCTGGCATTGCAGGAAGACAGAGAAGAGTTAATTTTGGATCTTTGCCTGAATCTATCAGTTGCTCTTTTGTAATTTTGGCATCCTCATACTTTCTCTTGTAGCGCTCACGCAGTTTTTGAAAAAGCCTGAGTTCTAGTGGCATTGCAGGCTTGGATATACCTCTGGTTTCTTTTGGTCTGAATCTCATTCTCATGCAGCTCACCCTCTAACAGTTATTGTTACAAACAGCAACAGAACGACTTTATATATTTATTTCATGAAAATAGGAATAAGCAATCAGATTTTAGGCAATTTTTTAAAGATTTTGAGACATATATACAACTATGTATGAGATTGACGAGAAGGACATGCAGATTTTAGCCATCATGAAGCAAAATTCGCACCTTTCAATAGGAAAAATAGCAAAAAAATCAGGAATCCCTGCTGCCACAGTACACAACAGGATAAAAAAGCTCAGAGGAGAAGGCATAATCAGGAACTATACAATTGCAATTGACAAGGCAAAACTTGGGCTGAAGATGGTAGCATATCTGATGGTAAAGGCAGTTAGAAAAGCAGATCATGAAGAGATCCTGCAAAAGATAGGAAAGTATGAACTTGTCGACGAAGGAGCAATGATTACTGGGGAATTTGACCTGATTTTCAAAGTTCATGCAAAGGATATTGATGATCTGAACAACCTTGTTACTGGCCAATTGCGAAAGCTAAATGAGGTTGCCGAAACACGCACTTATGTAGCTTTTAAAACATTAGAAAAATAGCTGTTTTTTGAGGCGAATTCAGATAGTAATTTAAAGGCTTTTGACCTATTATTTTCAGGTATTTGAGAAGGCGAATTATCGACGTAAATAAGGACAAATTATTAGTGGTAATACTATGGTTGAAGAAACAGGTTATACGGCAAATGAAA
>CAZYZZ010000103.1:0-4161 GCA_964651995.1 Microcaldota archaeon | reverse complement strand
TTTGACATTCTCGAGCGCGTCAAATCATCCAGCGAACCAGTAAAGATAGTGTTTCTTGGAATCAATGGTGCTGGAAAAACAACAACAATTGCAAAAGTGGCAAAACTGCTCCTTGACAATGACCAAAAGATTGTCTTTGCTGCTGCAGATACTTTCAGGGCAGCTGCAATTGAGCAGATGCAGGTGCATGCAGACCGTTTGAATGTCAAGATGATAAAGCGAGAATATGGCAGCGATCCTACTTCTGTTGCATATGATGCTGCCAATTATGCAAAAGCGCATGGAATTGATGCTGTTTTGATTGATACTGCAGGACGCCAGGATACAAACATCAGCCTGATCAATGAAATGAAGAAGATGACCAGGGTAATTGAGCCTGATATGACTATATATATTGGCGAGAGCATTGCAGGAAATGCAATAATCGAGCAGATATCCTCATTTAACAAGGAAATCGGGATAGATGGGGTCATCCTCACAAAGCTGGACTGTGACCCCAAAGGTGGGACAATGCTCTCAATAAACAGGGCAACAGGAATCCCTATAATTTATGTTGGAATAGGGCAGGGCTACGACGAGCTGGAGCCCTTTGATGCAGAGAAAATAATCGAGAGAATTATCTAATTCTGTACTTTGCACGAAACCCCATAAATAAATACATTTAAAAAGAATATGAGCCACATTATACTACAGAGTATAATTGAGAAATAATGATAACTAGGTGTAAATATGGCGGATAGCACTGGTATGAAACACGCACAGACGAGAGATCCTTCAGAAGGAAGGTTTAGGAGAGCTGCTGGAGCAGTAGGTGGAGCAGCAAAAAAGGCATGGGGAAACAGACCATTTTCAAGATCACGAAAAGCAGCAATTGCCGCAGATGAAGAGAGGGCAAGGCTTGCTGTTCGCGATGAGCATGAAGAGGCAAAGGGAAAGGCAACAAAAGGTTCAGATACTGCAGATGTTGAAAATGCAGGGCTCCATGGATTCAACAAGATACTCATCAATGCACTTCGAAGAGGAAACGTCAGGGCAGAAGGATATGAAACTTCAGATGATCTGATTCGTACCGTAATGTGCCAGGACCAGTTCATTGCAATTGTCGCTAACCAGGACCAGCTTCCAACTCCGCTTGAGGAAGTAAGTCCTAAATACAAGGAGCAGATGGTCAAGGTAAGAGAAAGGCTTGCCAAGATGCTCAGGGAGAGAACTGTTGAGGAATTGTCAGCAGATGATCTTGATATTTTATATGTTTCATTGATCGGATTGAAATCAGTGATGGTAAGAGGAGGAAAAGCAGAATTCTGGGGAGGATGGGAAGCAGACTGTCCATCACCTCCGGAAGCGTTCTTCGCATTTTTGGAAAATGTTGCAAAAACAGAAAGCCAGGGAACAGAAGGAGAATACATTGGAAGTGTCCTGAAGCAGCTTGCTGAGAGAAAGTCCCTTACCACAGATGCAAAATTAAAAGTCAACAGAGCACTTGTTGATCCTAATTATGTTGATACATATCTCGAGCAGAAATCAAATGAGCCAATAGAGAGAACTGTTGATGAGTTTAGAGGAATAGTGCAGGAAGTCATGGAGACTCCTTCAAACAAGATCCATGAGGAAACAGGAGTTCCGGGTCTTGGACTTGAGAAAGTCAGCAAGGCGGAAGTTGAAGCTGCAGAAGGACCTGTGAGAGACAAGGAACCTGAGCTGAGACAGGCCCAGGCAGTGCTGCAGGCTGCAGAGCAAAAAAGAGCAGATGCAAAAGAAAGAATAGATCAGGCAAGAGAAAAAGGAGAAATTGTCGGGGACAAGGTAGAGCAGGTGAGACAGCTTGAAGAAGGCCTTGACCGCGAGGTTGAAGCTGCAGAGCAGGCCCTTGGGCAGGTTGTTGCTGCATATAAAGTAGTTAATGACGCTTATCAGGAGCTCAAAGCAAAAAGAGCTCTGTTTGAAGGAAAGGCAAAAGAGTTTGAAACGGCATTCAGAAGAAAGCTTCTTGAAGCAAGCGGTGCTGAGGATCTCAAGAGAGTGCCTGAAAAAATGAAATGGGCGAAGTATCCTGAGATCGCATCTATTTTGGATGATATTGAAGAGACTCTCAAAGAAAAGGAATCTTTGATTGAAGCAGTCAAAAATGAGAGGGGCATAAACCCTGAGACCCGGGAAGTTTCAAAAACAATGGAGCAGGTTGCACAGGAATCATTTGCAAAGGAGCTGGAAGAGCTCAATGAAAGGTTGGAAAAGCTCGAAGCAGATGTTGAGGCATCAGACCTTCCTGAAGAAGTAAAGAAGGAGCTTCAAAAGATAATCAAGGCAACAGCAAACATGAATCTTCCAAAGGATTATGTTGATGGCAAGTGCAAAAAATTCAAGAATGCATATGCATATCCGGCCATGGAAGCAGCAAGAATTGCAATCAAGAAACTCCAGGATGGCTCGATCATGGAGATCGGAGACATCAGCGAGACTCAGTGGGTCATTGCAAAGACCATCTGGGAAAAGACCGGAGAAAAAGTTGAAGCGCTGCACATGAACGTTGAAGGGTTCTGGGACAAAGTTGCCCATGGTTTCTACAGGACATTCTTTACACTTGATGTGGTCGGATGGGTAGCAGGAAAAATATACACAATCACAACAGCCAGAACACTGGTAAAGAACTTGTTTTCAAGAGAAAGAAGACAGGTCATTCCAAGGGTAGGACATGAGCCAAAGCCGGGCGAACCGGAAAAGAAAACATACAGGATGTTTGGTTTGTTCGACCTCAGGAGATGGCATGTCGGACTTATACATGCACTTGTAGCAGGATACATAATCGGAACAGGAATTTATGGATACAAGGAATCTCCAAGTGTATGGCAGCATTACAGTGCAAGTGTTGCTCAGGGCCAATTCGGATGGGATGGACACAGCAGATTGTACCAGCCATGGACATGGGTAACTTCTGTTCCAACACCACAGACCCACAGGAGGATCATCAATGACAGCAAGGATGACTATACAAAACTTGCTGACCGTGGGGAAGATTTCTACAGGAATGAATATGGAATCCAGGGCGAAGAGAATCTTGAGTGGGTTGCAGAAAATCCAGAGGTTCTCAGATTCTTCCAGGAGAGGAGATCGCTTATCAAAGTATTGAGCGAACCAAGGGAACTTGATATTGATACTCCAGAGACATGTTCAACTGCAAAGATGCGAAAGAGCAAAGAGCTTCCAAGAAGCTGCAAGGCAGCACCATTCAGCTTTGAGAATGATGATGATGTTGCAGAGTTTGAAGCACCGGATCTTGTCACAGATGAAGGATGGGAGCCAAACAAGCTCATGCCTGTTTGTTGTTTGCTTGAGATGGACACTGAACAGATAACAGACGGACTAAAACTCAACAGACGAAAGTCAGATGAATTTGTCAGTTATCTTAGAAACCAGCAGGGAGAAGAAGGCGAAGAGGGAGGTGCAACAATTGATGGTGCATACCTTCGCGACACCGAGAACATGATCACCTGGAATGAAAGAAGATTCCTCATCACTGAACAGCAGGATGAGGCAATGGACAGGTTCGGAATCCAGGGGGATGACAATGTTGACTTTGCAGTTGCGCAAAAAGCAATGGTAACAAAACTCGTGCTTCCGCTTGTAAACCGCGGCGAGGCCAGGAGATACCTGAAAACAGAGCACAGGGATGAATTCATGGCAGCATGGAGATCTGAAATATCTTCAACCGAAGGCAGCCCTAACCCGCTTTCAGATGAAGTTCCAGAAAAAACAATGGAGGATACATTTGCCAAGGTTATGACAAAGGCAGGAGAAAGCGGATGGGACGAGGACTGTGAAACAGAATACAGGATGAGACAGTCAGAAAAAACAATGGAAGCCCTTAACCTGAGACTGCAGCCTTCAAAAGATGCATTTGTTGCACAGACAGACGTCCGGGAGCTTCTTGAGAAGTTCACCAAGAACGGCGCCCTCTACAAGATCAACACGGGAAGATCAGACCAGTTCGTACAGCTTCTTGTCCGGCACAAGGAATCTGGCGGATCAGTAAGCGATTATGACCCATTCACTGAACCAAGAGGAAAGAGCGCGCAAGGTGCAATCAATGCAGGATATATAATCAGTGCAGAAGACATGGAGTCTACTGAAACAAAAGCAGGTCCGACAAAGTCAGAGCAG
>CAZYZZ010000102.1:0-4185 GCA_964651995.1 Microcaldota archaeon | reverse complement strand
GAGAAATAGAGAAAGTATAAAACCAGGAGAGTACAGATACAGGTTTAGAAGGCAGAAGGCAGAGCAGCCGCGAAGGCCACTGAGACAGGCTGCTGCAGCCTGCAGGTGAAATAATGGATAATGTGCAATTGCTCAGAGAACTTGTATCTATAAATTCGGTTTTTCCAAATGAGAAGAATATTGCAGAATATGTAGAGCAGAAGCTAAAAGATATGGGCTTCCTGGTTCAAAGGCAGCCGATATCCGAGGACAGATTCAACATACTTGCAGAGCGAGGAACAGAGGGAAATCCGATTCTTCTCTATGCGCATCTTGATACAGTGCCTGCATACGGCAACTGGGAAAGCGATCCGCTCGAGCTGAGAGAAGATGGAGACAGGCTGTATGGACTTGGGGCATATGACATAAAATCAGGAATCGCTGCAATTATTGCGGCCTGCAACATAGATAGCAACAGGAAGATCAAGGTAGGCTTTGGAGTTGATGAGGAGAACAATTCTGCTGGAGGAAACATGCTTGCAAACTCGGATTTCCTATCAAATGTCGAGGGAATTGTTGCAACAGAAATCCTTGATTTTGAAGGTGCGACTTCGAACTCAATAATGCTAGGGAGAAGAGGAAGGACAGTAATCGAGCTTGAGGTTCCTGGAAAATCTGCCCATGGAGGGCATGCAGAAGAAGGGATCAATGCTATTGCTGAGGCTGCAAGATTAGTCCCGCTCCTCGAAGAAATTGAGCTTCCAAGTAACAAGCCATTGCCAGACCCAAACCAGTTTATTCGCAAGATTGCAGCAGAGAGCACTTCTCTCTCTGTTCCAGACCGTGCAATAATTGAGATAGATAGGCACATGGTCGTTCCGGAAACACCCGAAACAGTAAGAGAAGGAGTTCAGAATTTTGTTGATTCATTATATGAAAAAGGTGAATTTGAAGAGATAGATGGCAGAAGGATCAGTGTAAGGGTAAAACCAAGGGAGGTTCCATATCTGATGCCATATGTTACATCTGAAGAAAGCGAACTTGTAAAGAGCATAAGCAGTGTATTTGATGACCCGCAATATGTTTATGGAAATACTGTTGCCGATGAAAATGTTTTTGCCGCAACAGGACTTCCGGTTGTGAGTCTTGGTGCTGTTGGAGGAAATGAGCACCAGGCAAATGAATGGGTCTCAAAGAGCAGCTATCTCGACCTGATAAGCAATCTTCGCAAATACCTTCAGCAAAGATGAGCAAGGCGCGAGAGTGCCTTTGATTTTTCACCTGACTTTGTTTCTGCAAGAACATCCTGCAAAAATGAGATTGAATTCTGATAGGTAGTGCGGTCCACAGGATAGGGTATACCGTCTTTTCCGCCGTGGGCAAATGAATATTTAACCGGATCCTTCCAGTCAAGTTCTGTTCCATGAATCAGTTTGGCAAGAAGGCCAAGGGCGCGCAATTTCTTCTTTCCCATTCCCTGCAAACAGACAAGCTCCTCATAGTTCTTAGGTTGGAGTTCATAGGCATTGTGAAGAATTTCCCAGTCTTTTTTGGAAAGGTCTGATTTGAAGATCTCATGGCGCGCTGGAAGGGCATAATGAGTGTCAAGGAGGGTTGTCTGTCCGCCGAAATATTTTCTCAGGTGATTTGGATTGTCTTTTACAAGATCCAGGGATACTTTCCTTGAATCCTCGCATTGGCAGCTTGAGAGGTTCAGGGTTTCTTTTTCTTTTGATCCTGCAATTTTATTGGGAGGGCTTGCAACAAAGCGGTCTGCATTAAACCAGTGATATCTTCTTGCATAGTGGTTTGCAGGGTTCATGCCCTGCTGGATGACGCACCAGTTTCCCTTCTCATCAAAGAGAAAAGAATGGTGATAGAGATTGTAGCCGTCCTGGATGACTGAGCTGTCCACTTTTGCAGTGAGAATGCTTGCTTTTCTAAGCTTTTTTTCGCAAGCTCCAAGATAATCGGACTTCTGCTGGATTTCCTGGAGGGTGTTTCTTGAAGCCCTGCCTTTTCCTCCTGCTACTGCAATTCCTAAATCAATTGTGAGCGCTTCCTTCAGTGCTCCGCACGTTGTAGTTGTAGTCCCGGAGCTGTGCCAGTCAAAGCCTATTGCGCAGCTTAGAGCCTGGAAAAACATAGGATCAGAAAGGCGCAGCAAAAGTTCGCGACTTCCGTAATTGTCAATTATTACAGAAACAATTTCCCGGGACAGGCTTCTCATCCGAGTAAAGAGCCATGCAGGGCATTTTCCAGGGTGGAGTGGAAGATCGATTGTTTTCATAAAATCCCCCCAAAAGAGGGCTGCTGAGGGAATTGGGGAGGCCCTCAGCAGAGGGAAAGGGGTGAAACTAAATAGTTAACCTGGTCATTATTTATAAGGAAAAACAGGGCACATTTCCGCGGTTGTCATAAATACACAAAAAACTACTAATGATAACTTTAAAAAGAAGTTCACCCCTAAATAATTCATGGCGAAAAAGATGCGCCTTACTCTCAGTTTTGGAAGGCATCACACTAGACGCGATACTAAAAGTATTAGAAAGGCCCTTGCAAAACGCAGATATGATATTTTCGTAGATGAATGCATGGAAATGCCTGCAGATCAGAGAAAAGCATATATTTTGAAGGCAAACGAATTGCAGGCTAGGCTGGACGTTCTTGCAAAGGGGAAAAAAGTTGAGGTAGATGATACTTTTACTGATGGCCTCATAGGAGTCCTTGTTGGAAGCGGAGTAAAATATTTCCTGGTTGAAGGCCATAGTCCAGAAGAAATCCGTTTGATGAGGGCAGCGCATGAGAAGAGAGATATAATTATTCCTGAGATATTCAAATACGCAGTCTTTTCATACAGGGTCCGAGATGCAATTCAAAAAACATCAGATTACCTTGATGGCTCTGCAGAATATCTAAGGCTGAGGAACATTGCAATTGTTCGTGGATTTGAAAAGATGCCTGATGAGGTAGGGGAATTTTTCTCCCAGATGGACGGTGAGGTGCATGTCCTGGCCAGATTCGGCAGTCACCACTATGCAATATTGGACTCGCTCAATGACCGTGGCATGGATGTTGAATGTGATGATAAAGACAGTGGATCTTTTAGGGGAATTAGCAGAACGCTGATCAGAATGACCTTTCCAGACATCACATATGTTCCTTCAGAAACAGAAGTGGCAGAAGCCATGTTCAGCATTTTGTACAAAGGTCTTGCAGAGAAGAAATCAGAAGGAAGTGAAGAGATGGCACTTCGCTGCCTTGGCGGCGTAGAAGGATTTCTGAGATTTCTTGATGATATTGCAGGAACAAGAGATGCAGGGAGAAAATTCATAGATGCGTGCAGGGCCAATTGCTGATTTCAAGAGGGCAAATCACTAACTTTATAAGCTGTTTCTCGCTATTTTCTTCTTAATCCCGCCTTAGCTCAACGGTAGAGCGGCCCGCTGTAGTTTTGATTTTAACTGGAAAACCAGTAGAAACGGGCAGGTTACTTGTTCAAATCAGGTAGGCGGGACTTATCCTTATACGTTTCTCGCTGCCCTCTCAACAACTTCACTCAGGGCAGGATGGATGTGGATTGTACTGATTATGTCCTTGAGGTTATTGCTTCCGGTTCTCATCAAAGGCAGAACCTCGTGAATCAAAGTAGATGCCTCTGGCCCAATTATATGGCAGCCAAGTATTTTTCCGTCATAGCTGGTCAGGAATTTAACGAATCCTTCCTTTTCGCCAAGAGCAAGTCCCATTCCGCTGTTTTTGTACATGTACTTTCCAGAGAGGTATTTCATCCCGTTTTCCTTTAGCTCCTGCTCAGTATAGCCAACGCCGGCAATCTGTGGAAATGAGAAAACTGCATGCGGCATGGCAGAATAGTCAACCTTGACTTTATTGTCTGGATTGAAGATGTTTCGGACAACAACTTCTGCTTCAAGATTTGCAGAATGCTTGAAGAGATATTTGCCTGCAATGTCTCCAAGGACCCAAATGCCATCGACATTAGTCTGCATGTATTGGTCGCACTCAACATAACCATGCTTATTCATTACAACCCCTGTTTTTTCAACTTCAAGGATATCTGAATTGGAAGTTCTTCCAGTTGCAATGAGCAGGTGCGATCCCTCTGCTTTTTGACCATCCTTGCTGTGGACAACGATCCGATCTCCGTTTTTCTCAACCTTGCTTGATGCAAAATTAAGCTTGATA
>CAZYZZ010000101.1:0-4220 GCA_964651995.1 Microcaldota archaeon | reverse complement strand
CTCAGCATACAGTGTGTCAAATGCCAGCGAAGATTTTCCTGATCCTGAAAGTCCCGTAATTACAGTGATCTTTTCCCGCGGAATCTCTACATCTACATTTTTGAGATTATGCTCTCTGGCGCCTCTGATTATGATCTTGTCTTCTATTTTTCCCACCTTTTATTGCTTTTGAAGCTCTCTTATTTTATCCCTTAGGTTTATTGCCCTTTCAAATTCCAGTCGTTCTGCTGCAATTTTCATCTCCTCTTCCAGCTGCGCTATGATTTCCTGCTTCTGCTCTTTGTCCAGTGTTTTCGGAATTGTCAGTGGAATCTCTTCATTGTCCTCAACAATCGGCTTTTTGATTGATTTTGGAGTGATATCGTTTCTTTTGTTGAACTCTATCTGCTTATTCCGTCTTCTTTCTGTCTCTTCAATTGCCTTTTCCATTGCCACGGATTTTTCATCTGCGTACATGATCACTTTGCCACTCACATTCCTTGCAGCTCTTCCTATTGTCTGGACCAGCGAGGTCTCAGATCTCAGGAATCCTGTTTTGTCTGCATCAAGGATTGCAACCAGTGAGACTTCAGGAATATCAAGGCCTTCTCTCAGGAGGTTGATTCCGACAAGACAGTCAAACTTGCCTTGCCGAAGGGCCCTTATCAGCTTGGTACGGTCAAGTGTTTCAATCTCAGAGTGCAGATATCTGACCCTTGCTCCATTGTTGTGAAGGTAAGCAGTCAGGTCTTCGGCCATCCTCTTTGTGAGCGTTGTCACAAGAACCCGTTCATTTCTCTTTGCCCTGCTTTTGATTTCTTTGAGCAGATCATCAAGCTGCCCATCTGTTTTCCTGATCTCAACAGCAGGATCAACAAGGCCGGTTGGACGTACGATCTGCTCCACGACTTTCCCTGATCTCTCCAGCTCATATTCCGATGGAGTTGCAGAGACAAAAATCACATTGTTCATGTATTTTTCAAATTCCTCGAATTTCAACGGGCGGTTATCATAGGCACAAGGCAGTCTAAATCCATTTTCAACCAAGGATTTTTTCCTTGCATAGTCGCCATTGTACATTGCCTTGACCTGTGGTATTGTTACGTGTGATTCGTCGATGAACATGATAAAGTCCTTGGGGAAATAGTCAAGAAGGCAGAAGGGCCTTGTTCCAGGATCCCTTCCATCAAAATGCCTCGAATAATTCTCAATCCCTCTGCAATAGCCTATCTCACGAAGCATCTCAAGATCATAGTTTGTCCTCTGCTCAATCCGCTGCCTCTCAAGCGGCTTTAGTGTTGGCGCATACTCTTTCAGCTCTGCTTCTATTGAGCTTATTGCACTTTCCCTATTCTCATCTGCAACAACAAAATGCTTTGCCGGAAGAACCAGGTAGCTGTTTACCGGCGTTTTCTTTTGCTGCAGGGTATCGAAGAATACTATCTCCTGGATTTTTTCATCTTCAAAATTCATGCGCACTGCCTTGTCTGCAAATGGAGGAAAGACTTCAAGTATGTCCCCGCGAAGCCTGAATTTTCCTTTCTCAAGTACAGTATCGTTTCGCTCGTACTGCATTGAAACAAGTGATTTTACTATCTGCTTTCTCTTAATTTCCTCCCCGACTTTCAGCTCCAGTCCAAGTTCCTTGTAGGCTCCCGGGTTTCCAAGGCCGTATATGCATGATACAGATGCAATGATTATTGTTGGCCTTCCGGAGAGGAGATATGATGTTGCCTGGAGCCTGAACTCCTCAATTTTTTCATTTATGTCTGCTGATTTTTCTATGTAGGTATCTGATGTTGCAATGTAGCTCTCAGGCTGGTAATAGTCATAATATGAGATGAAGTATCCGATATTGTCTTTTGGGAAGAACTGCTGAAACTCTGCATAAAGCTGCGCTGCAAGGGTTTTGTTGTGGCATAGGATGAGTGCTGATTTTCCTGCTTTTGCAATTACATTTGCCATTGTAAATGTCTTTCCTGATCCTGTTACTCCAAGAAGTGTCTGGGCTCCTCCCTTGTTTGCAATCTGCATCAGGCCTTCGATTGCAGATGGCTGGTCTCCTGCAGGATCATATCTAGACTCAAGAGTAAATCTCATAATTATCAGTGCAATAAATTAGAGAAAGAAGTAAATAAATCCTATTCGGATTGCGTATGCATCAAAAAGCCCATCGCCAGTACAAACAGTCCAATGAATAAGATGATCCAGGAAGTGTCTCCCATGGTAATTACTGCTTCATGAAGCACTTCGTTTGCTACCTTTTGGCCAGCGCCAAGCACTTTGTCTGAAACAAGCATGGTTCCTGCCATTATGATAAGTCCAAATACTGAAACCAGGATTCCGGTACAAACGACTTTTCCAGCGTGTTTTTTCATAAAAATCACAGCACCATAAGTTTTCGCATGAAATGCTTTTCTACACTCTATTATATTGTGATAAAAAAAGCTTATAAATGGATGAGCTATAAGTAATCTGATGGTTTAATTTTCTTCCATCCTGCCTTTTCAAATGCCTTGGCATCATCAAGAGGCTTAGTTGCATCCATGCCCATCTTGGTAGTCTCATATGTGTGCGGGTCTGCGCTTGGATCCAGCGATGAGCCTTTCTGCTTTTCCTTTACAATAAGATCCTTGTCTGCCTGGAATCTTGTTGCAATTGCCCATTCAACTTCTGCAGGATTGTCAACATCAATATCATCATCCACAATCACGACGTGCTTGAGGGATTTATGCCCTGCAAATGCAGCTTCTATTGCAGCCTTTCCATCATTCTCATTCTTCTTTTTTATAGAAACTGCCGCATGAAGCCAGCAGCATCCACCTGGAGTTATATTGACTGCCTTGCACTGGCAGACTTTGTTCACTTCAGTGAAGATTGTCGGTTCTCTTGGCATTCCCATCAATACCTTGTGCTCAAGCCCTCCTGGAAGAAGGACATGCCAGACTGCATTATTTCTGTGATACATCCTGGTGAATTTCATCACCTGCTGCTTCCGTACAACATCATATGTTTCTGTAAGGTCAATGAATGGACCTTCATCTGCCATCTCCTTTGTTATCCTTCCTTCAAATGCAAACTCGCAGTCTGCAGGAATCTCAATCCCATTGCTCAGCTTCACTGTATTTACTTTCGCAAGAGTGTTTGCATATTCAAGCTCATCCTGTCCTATCCTGGAAGAAATTGCAGCTGATAAAAGCACGTTGATCGGAGCGCCGACTATCACTGCAACGTCAAGCTCCCCTCCTGCCCTCTTTATAAATTCCTCAAGGTTTCTGTGAAGTATCCTCATCACTACTTTATCCTTGTCAATGACCATCATCCTGTGAAATGACAGGTTTCTTCCATATTCCTTGTCCTTTGCAATCACTATTGCAGATGCGAGATACGGTCCTCCGTCTTTTTCAGCATGGATCGGGATAGGAAGCTTTGAGAGATCAATCTCGCTTGTATTGTTCTCAAGCACCGGCCCGTCCTGGACAAGCTCTGGTTTTGTCGGCCTTTCCATAGCCTCGATGAGTTTTGGAATCAGCTCTTCTTTTTCAATTCCAAAATATTCACAGATCAGATCTCTTGTTGAAAAAACATTTCCAACAGCAGGAAAATCAGATCCTTCAACCTTTGGAGCATAAACCGGCTTTCCGTCAAGAACATGCATAAGTCCTGCAAGATCAAGATTCTTTGAAATCTCTTTGCTGGCAACTGCCATCCTGTTTTCGCTTCTTATTTTTTCAATAAATTCTCGGAATGTTTTCATTTTGATCCCCATCTTTTGGATATTTCATGCTTCAGGCCCATCTGATCAAGCACTCTTGCAATGATAAAATCAATCAGATCATCTACCTTTTTTGGCTTGCCATAAAAACCCGGAGTCGCAGGAAGAATGACTCCCCCTGCAAGTGTTACTCGCTCCATATTCTTTATGGTAATGAGCGAATATGGCGTATCCCTTACAACTAATATGAGCTTTTTCTTTTCCTTGAGAGCAACTTCTGCTGCCCTGTTAATAAGATTGTTTCCAACCCCGTTTGCAATTTCACCAAGGCTTTTCAGTGAACATGGGATGACTACAACAGCATCAGGGGGATTTGAGCCTGATGCATATGGGCATGAGAAGTCATTTTCCTTGTAATCTGCTTTTGGCAATTTTGTTCCTTCTGCTTTTGCAACTTCAGCTGCCCCGCTGCTCACAACAACTGAAACTTCATTATTGCTCTGCTTCAGTACTTCGACAAGTCGTC
>CAZYZZ010000100.1:0-4366 GCA_964651995.1 Microcaldota archaeon | reverse complement strand
GACTCTGCCTGAAGAACGAAATACTGTTTTTTCAGCTCTGGATCAAAAGCATCCCGCTCATCTTCAAGATAGCTAAGCTTATGGCCGACAAGCTCGACCTCATGATCGATTGAATCAAGTTCAGATGAATAGACAGGACAGAATGAGGATGAGTTTCCTTCCATGAGCAGGAGAAGATGTACTGATGCGACTTTCTGAGAAACATCATTTACTTCAACTGCAAGGTTTTCCATGTTGGACAGATCAACCATCTGGCCAACAAAGATTCCGGAGAGGAAAATGACCAGGGATAACAGGAATGCTCCGACATACAAATGAATTGACAACTTTCTCATGCGCTCACCAGGGATACACTTACCATCTGATAAGAATGATAACATTGAAAAATACACTGACAAGTTTCGAACTACAGAATAAGATAAAATGGATCTGCAGGATTTTCAAGGCCGAAACCAAAAGTCTGTGGCTCTAAACTCAGCTGATAGCCCGATTCGCGCGTACTGCCATTTCCTCACGAATAAGTCACTAAGTCAAGCGGCTTCCGCAATCCTGCAGAGCATATTAATACTCAGTAAACATTTATATCTTTTTCGGAAAGCCATTTTCCAATAGATTTACCAGGAATAGCCTTCTCCTTTGATCTCCTTGAATACAAAGAGTAGATTATAGCTTATCATCAGATACCAGTAAAATACTATGAACGCGAGCATGTAGTGAAGGCCTATTTTTTCACTTCTAAAGCTCTTTACTGAAAGATATGTGAATATGATGCTTGAGATTATGACAAATGCTCCGACAAAAGTGAAGAGCCCGACGCTCATCCCGAATAATTCTGTCCAGACATACTGGACGTAATAAGGCGTTGTGATGATGGAGTATGCCATCAGCGCAATGAGTATGAACATTGCGGTGAGGCCTGCAAAATTGAGTGGGATGAAATACATTCCAAAATCCCCATATTCGGGCTTTATCATGAATTTGTACTTCCAGAAGTTCCGGACACCGCCCCTCTGCCAGCGGACCCTCTGGCGAAGAAGGTCAGGAATATTATCAGGAGGTTCTGTGAAAACATCTGCGGTCATTGAACTTTTGATTTTGTAATTGTGGGATTGTATCCTAAGTGCGATCTCCTGGTCTTCAACAAGGTTATGCTCATCAAAGAGCCCGACTTCATCAAACACCTTTGCCCTGAAAATGCTGAAAGGCCCTGGAGTGACCGGAACACTGTCAATGAAGCTGAGAAGCTTTCTTGAGAAGAGGATCATCAGATATTCTACTCTCTGCAGCTCCTTGAGAATTGAGCCATCAGTCTTGATCTTGACTGCAGGAGTGACTGCCATGACCTTTGGATCATTGAAAAATGGAAGAAGCTCGTGGATGGTGTCTTTGGTAAGGTATGAATCTGCATCCATGGTTGCAATGAGCTCGCCTTTTGCCTTCTGTATCCCGAAATTAAGCGCAGAGCCCTTGCCCCCGTTCTTTTTCCGGTATGCATGAACTATATTGCTCTCCTGCTTCTTTGCAATCTCATAGGTGTTATCCGTGGAGCCATCATCAACAATTATTATCTCAAGCTTGTCGCTTGGATAATCGACTGCAAGGATGGTCTTGATGGATTCTTCAAGATATGCAGATTCGTTGTATGCTGGAAGCACAATCGAGATAAAAGGCTTCCAGTCTGTCTGCTGTGGAGTCTTGAGATAGTCTTTCCTGTGGCTGAGATAGAGCAGAATGAATACATTAGCAACAAATAATGAGAAAAATGCTATTGCATAATTGAGAAAAGACACAAAATCCATAGGAATGCACTTCTAATAGAAATTATTTAAAAGAAAAGGATTATCCGAGCAGAAGAAGGCTCCTTCCGAAGAAGAGAGCAAACACCATACCAACCAGCAGGAACGGTATGAATGGAGGAAGCTTTGTATATACGATAACTTCCTCTATCTTGGTCTTCTTGAGCCTGTTGATCTCCCTTTTTGTAAGCAGTCTCTTGAGCTTGTATCTCTCAACCAGGTCCTTGTTCATAAGGTCCAGGGCAAGGACATCCTCTTCTTCAAGCTGTGATACTGGAAGTGTCTCGGAGAGCACCTGCATCAGTGACTTCTTGAACATCATGAAGAAGATGGTTGCAAAGAGGAGTATCGTTATGAATGCAAAGTACACCGGAGAGAAAAGGAATGAGTTGACATAGACATATGCAAAGAGCAGGTATGGAATAAGCATTAGAAGATACAGGAGATTTGCTTTTGCTCCTGCCTGATAGAGCTTGTATCCGAAGTAGCTCACCACATAAAGCGCAAAGAGCACGCCAGAGAATACAATTACTGAGAATATGTATGGCACATTGAATGACATTCCAACAAATGATGGATGGATTGGAAGCAGCAGGATAATGGATGCAAGGACGAAAACGTCTGCTCCGCCAAGCTGTCCTACCCTATAGAAGATATATCCTACAGCCGAGAAGAAACCTGCAACTGCAACAGAGAACCAGAACAGTTCCCATTGATTGGCAATTAGTGATGTTGCCAGATGAACAAGAAATGCTACTGCCAAAAACCCGTATAGGAAGTTGTTTGGAACGTTTTTCTTGTTATAAATATCATAGTAAGCAGCAATTCCAACACCAACAAATGCAATAAGAACCCGGACCAATTCTCCAGGCATTGTGAGTTGACCGAAAATAACATCTTCTAACATAATTGAAACATGGTTGCAAGTCTTTATAAACGCTAGTCCGAAACCCCGAGAGCAGCGGTTTTCTCAGCTATGGAGATTATGGGGACAGGAAGCCCTGCTTTTGTGAGAATCTGCTTCATAAGAAGCTTGTCTTCGGTTTTGAAGCATTTGAGAATAAGGGAAAAGAGTATGAAGAGAGAAAATGCGATAGCAGCAAATATCCCGAGGAAAAGCAGGTAGAGGACCTTTGAGGTGTATGGGGCAAGAGATTCCGGACCAATGGATGGAAGCTCTACTGAGGCATATGGAGAGATGAGGAGCATTATGGCAAGGGTTACTCCACCTGCCAGGATGAGCTTGTAGGCCTCAGGCTGCAGCTTGAACTGGAAGATCTTATTGCAGTAGTAATTGAGGAGGAAGAAAGTAGTGATGAAACCTATGAGGGATGCTATTGCTGCCCCTTCCATACCGAATTGAGGAATCAGAAGAACATTGAAGATTACATTGACAATTCCAAGAACCAATGTGATTTTGAGCTCTAAGCGTATTTTCCTCATGGCAGCAAGTGCAAGGGAGAGCATCATGGAGAACGACTTGACAAGAACTGCCAGAGTGAAGATGGCCATGGCAACTGCAGCAATCAGGTATGAGTCTCCGTAGAAGATAACGAGCATATTCTCTGAAAATGCGATTATTATAACTGCAACTGGAATGCTTATCATAAATGCCCAGCGCATTGCAGTCTCGGTTGTAGCACGGATTTGGGAAAAATCGTTTTTCCCGACCAGTCTGGAGATTATCGGGAGGAAGATTATTCCTATTGCTGATGGGAACACGAATAAAAGCATGGAAAATGCAGTGGCAATTCCATATGCTCCGACCAGGTCCATTGAATCCGGAAGAAGATATCCAAGAAGAATCTTGTCTGCTGCCTGGACAAAGAGCGTGATGGATGCAATTACGCTGACTATAATTCCCAGTGGCATGATCTCTCCGAAGAGCTCCTTTCTTGGAATGGACTGGGAGGCTTTTGGAAGATCCCTGGATCTTCTGTAGAGAAGGTAGAGCGATACAATGTCACTTATTGCAAATGAAGCGAGAAATGCCCAGATCAGTGTGAATACTGATGGGCCCATAAAGTAGAAGAATGCAATTGTGAGGATGAGCTTCGAGACATTTTGGACATTGGTGGCCAGTTGCATTGAACGGATTGCTGTTCTGCCCTGGAGATATGTAGTCTGGACAGTTGAAATCCCATACAGGAACAGATAAACAGAGAAAAGACGGATTGATTCTGATAAAACGCTGTTTTGATAGAGCTCTCCAATAAAGTCTGCTGACATCCAAAGTCCTGCGATAAAGATGATTGAAGCTAGGATAACTACAAGGTATGACAATTTCAGAAGATACTTCGCTTTTCCAAGTTCCTTTTTTGATTCATAAAAAGGAACGTATCTCTGAAGAGAAAATGGCAGTCCCAAATAACTGAACATTGAGATTATCTGCAAGATTCCAAGAGTAAGGTAGAAGATTCCGATGTCATCCTGGGAAACAAGCCTGGCAATGACAATGGCATAGAAAAATGAAACCAGCTTCAGAAGTAGATTTCCGGAAAGCCCCCAGATGCTCCCTTTTGCAACTTCTTTGGTATTTTCAGATAACTCTTCTATTAGTAGCACCCAAT
>CAZYZZ010000099.1:0-4444 GCA_964651995.1 Microcaldota archaeon | reverse complement strand
GGCCTCAAGGCAAGAGGGGAAGTCATTGTAATTGGCGCAACCAACAGGCCAGACTCAATAGATCCTGCACTCAGAAGGCCTGGAAGGTTTGACCGCGAAATTGAAATCACTGTGCCTGATATTGAAGGCAGAAAGGAAATCCTGAATATCCATGTGAGGTGCATGCCTCTTGGAAAGAATGTCAAAATCAGGGACTTTGCAAAAGTAACCCATGGATATACCGGCGCTGACCTTGCACTTCTCACAAAGGAAGCTGCAATAAAAGCACTTCGGAGAATCCTTCCAAAGCTGAACCTGGATGAGGACACATTATCACCTGAGCTTCTTGAAAAACTGGAAGTGATAAAGGAGGATTTCCACAATGCCATGCATGAGATCCAGCCATCTGCTCTTCGCGAAGTTTACATTGAGCGTCCTAATGTCAGGTGGAGTGATATCGGAGGCCTTCTTGAGATCAAAAGGGAGATCCAGGAGGCAGTAGAGCTTCCGCTTAGAAAACCAGAGATATTTGAAAAAATGGGAATCAGGCCCATAAAGGGGATTTTGTTATATGGCCCCCCTGGAACCGGAAAGACCCTTCTTGCAAAGGCAGTTGCAACAGAATGCGAGGCGAATTTCATTTCAATCAGCGGCGCGCAGGTACTGACAAAGTATGTAGGCGAATCAGAAAAAACAGTAAGGGAACTCTTTAGAAAGGCAAGGACTGCTGCCCCATGTGTTCTATTCATTGACGAGATTGATGCAATTGCACTGAAGAGAACAGGAAAAGGAGAAGGCGGAACAATGGTTACAGAGCGCATTGTAGACACTCTTCTTACGGAAATGGACGGACTTCGAAGCCTGAAGAACGTGGTTGTGATAGGAGCAACCAACAGGCCGGATATTCTTGATCCGGCACTGATGAGATCCGGCAGGTTCGACAGGTTGGTTGAGATTCCAGCTCCAGGAGAATCAGAGAGAGCAGAAATTTTCAAGATCCTGACAAAGAAAATGCCGATGGACAAATCAGTGAACCTGAAGGACCTTGCCAGAATAACTGACGGCTTTACTGGTGCTGATATTGAAAACCTGATCCGGGAAGCTGGTATGGCAGCTATCAGGGATGGGGCCAAGAAAGTTACGATAAGCCATTTTGATCAGTCATTTAATTCGATTGTACCAAGTATTAAGAAGGAGGATCTTGATAGTGTTCAGCGATTCAAAAGCTCAGCGACTACTATGTATAGGTGAATGATTGTACAGGTTGTATCTAGAAAAAGACGAGATAATTCAGATTGTGATTAGTGTTGTTGCCATTTCAGTTGCACTTGCGATAGTGTTTGCAAGACCGGGCGGGATAATGGACTCCCCAATGGAGTTCCTTGTATTCCTGGCGCCGCTTTTTGTGACAGTTGGAAGCGGATTCATACTCCATGAAATGGCACACAAGCTGGTTGCGATATACTATGGAGCGCACGCAAGGTTCAGGATGTGGACTCAGGGACTTGTTTTCATGCTTGCAACTTCGATTTTAGGAGTTTTGTTTGCTGCTCCTGGGGCAGTCTATATCCAGGCAAGACATATCACAAGAAAGGAAAACGGGATTATTTCACTGGCAGGACCTGCACTGAACATAATACTGGTTGCATTCTTTGTTGCACTGAATTCAATTGCACCGATCGAACAATACTACTCATTTCTGGCAAAATTCCAGGATGCTTTTGCAGGATTTGGAATTGCTGGCGGAATGCTCAATGTATGGCAGTTTGGAGCTGCAATGAACCTGGTGCTTGCCCTCTTCAACATGATACCTGCATTTCCTCTTGATGGAAGCAAGGTATATGCATGGAAGAGAATGTTCTGGCTCCTTAGCGTCGGATTCCTGCTATTTGTCGGAGGACTTGTAATCGGCCCTGCAATAATGATAAATTTCGTGATAATGTTTATCATAGTTATAGTATTCTCAAAATTACTCTTTGGGTGAATTGGATTGAGAGGAGCAGAAGCAGTTCTTTCAAAAACGCAGATCATTGGAATTGATGCAATTGTGAAAAAGCGAATTGCAAAAAACTACAGGCTCAAAGGAATTGATGAGAAACTGAGAAGAGAGAGAACAAGATCTGAGGCAAGGATCCTTCACAAGGCCAAGCTTGCCGGAGTAAAATGCCCGACTGTTCTTCAGGTTGAAGAGTTTGAAATTGTCATGGGATTCCTGGATGGAGAGAGGCCGCAGATGAACAGCAGGGAATCCAAAATTGCAGGTGAGACCCTAGCAAAACTCCATAGCAAAGACATCATCCATGGAGACTATACCCCTGCGAATATCATCATAAAGGGAGGATCAAAAGGAACCGTAGGTTCCTTTTATGTGATTGATTTTGGCCTTGGATTTATTTCAGCAGATATTGAGGATAAGGCAGTTGATGTTTTTACCATGCTTCGCGCAATATCAGAAAAGGATGCATTCCTATCCGGATACAAAACTTATTCTAAAGCAGAATCAGTCCTCAAGAGAGTTGCAAAAGTAGAAAAAAGAGTCAGATATGCAATCTGACCTCATAGTACTTGTTTTAGCCTTTCAAGAACCTGCTCAAAGAAGCCTTCTGGAATTGATTTTCCGAGCTTTGGAGGGCAGCCGACATTGATCTTGCCAGCATGTTCGCGAAGGTTCTCGCTATCTGCCCAGATCTCTGCAAGACTTTTTTCCCTGAGGTGTCCCTGCACAGAAACATCATCGCCAGGACAGCGAAGTGCAAGTCCGTCGCGCCGGAGGAACAGGCCGATGCCAACCTGCTGGCAGGGGCGGGAGCCTGCATATGATGCAATTCCATCACGCTCCAGATCTTCAAGCGAGTATAGGCCGTGTTCAATTGACCACTTGTTGATCTTTACATAAAGGGCAATGAGCTCCTGCCTTGGTGGAGTTATCTGCGAATATACTTCTGGTTTTGCGCAGGATCCTGAGATCATTGTCGGTGATGATATTACTCCGATATTGCGGACTTTTGACCAGACATAAACATCAAAGATTTCATCAGCATTGCTAACCAGGATAGGATTCATGACCATGGTGAGCCTTGTGGGCTCTCCTGGAGTAAATTCATTGAAGCCATGATCTGAAAGGCGCTCAAGTGCACGGTTTCGTGTCTCTGGATACCAGGACCTGCCGACAATTGAGGATTGTAAATCTGGATCAAAAGAATTTGCACCAAAGCAGATGCTGACATCAAAATCCTCCCGAAGCCTGCGCGCAAGCTCATCAGGGCCCATTCCATGTACTCCAAATGACAGCTTTGGATTTCCAAGTGCAGTTGCTTTGGTAAAAATCAAGGGCTTGATCCCATGCCCTACCATGAATTCAAGAAATGGAATCAGGCTCCGCTCTTCAAGAGGCTCGCCAGGACCGATGATCTTTACTGATTCTAGTCCAAGTTGTTTTGCCTCCTTGAGAATGGATTTTATTTCGCTTTCAGTGAGAAGCTCGCCTCTCTTTTCCTTCAGTTTCAGAACTGAATTGAAGCAGTGTCCGCAGCTTAGGCTGCAGCTTGGCCGCCCGGACATATCAAGATCCATAGTAAGCATTTTGCCGGATTTTTTTGCATCAAGGAGCTCTGACTTTGTAAAATTCCATCCATGGCAATCGTTTACAAATCCTTTTGGAAATTTTCCTTTGAATTTTCTTGGGATGTTTGGGAACATCAGTTGTTTTTGTGTCTTCATAAGACAAATAGTGGTTTAACTGGGATATTAGTCTGGTGCTTGTCTGCGCAAGTACTCTAATAAAAATTAGCTTCTCTCAAGGGCAAGTTTTGCGAGTGGTGGGAGGAGTTTCTTTTCAACCTTTCTCAAAAGCTCTCCTGCCGCAGCATCGCTGATACCCATTTCTTTTGCAATCTTATTCAGATTGCATCTCTTGGGCATTTCATAGTAACCATATCGGCTTGCCAGGCTAAATACACGCGCCTGTCTTTTTGAGAGCAGGCCTGCTGCAGCCATAAGATCAGAATAACCGCTGCTAAGAGGAGTATCAGGACAGATCTTTTCTGCCCTCTTGAGATAATGCTTTGATTTTACTGTTATATTGTAGCTGTTTTTGAGCGAATCAAGAAACTGCCTAAGTGAATCAAAAGATGGTGCAAAAACCTTGATGCGCTCAACTCCTGAATCATAAACAGGATTTGAGATAAATGCGCAATTAGCGTCATTGAGGGCATGTGCTGTTGAAGCATCCTCCTCAGTGATTGTAATAACATCCGCAGAATCGTTTGTTTTTCTGATGATCTTGAGCCCCTTCATGGTCGGATGCGCATTCCATGAGTCCAGGAATCTTGGGATGTCTCCGTTTGAGACATTAAACAAATGAGAAATTGAATTGTTTTTCTGGCCAAGCTCAGCGATGTATCTGATGTGGGTGTCTGGAAAACGCTCTGGAATATCTGAGCAAATGCAGTTATGGTTGTACTCT
>CAZYZZ010000098.1:0-4538 GCA_964651995.1 Microcaldota archaeon | reverse complement strand
TCCTGGTATTGCGTTTCAACAAGGAATTCTCCGTCTGCAATTGCAGTTTCGATCTCATCGTTTTCCCTGATTGCCTTCATCACAGCTCCTGCGACCTTTCTGATTGTTGGATTAGGATCAGTCTGTTCAAGTGTTCCGATTAACTTTCGAACTGCCATGTCTCCCGGGAATAATTCAAGAGCTTCAATTGCATATCCTCTTGCCCTGTCATCTCCGTGTTCTACGACGTTGATAAGGCATTTTTTTGCAACCTGCTTTGTCCTCTCATCTCTGCTGTCTATGACTCCTGCTCCGACTGAAATTGTCTGGGCATATAGCCCCTCTCCAATCGCGCCATATATTCTCTGTAGTTTTTCGCCTGCTTTTGCAACAGTCTCGTTAGGACTTGTCATTGCAAGAGCGCTTAGATCATCATAAAGTTTTGCATTCTGGGCAACCTCGTCAGTTGAATAGATGCAGATTTTTTCAACCATGTCCTGGAGCTCGTCCCTGCTCATATTTTCAGGAACGCCTTCGTGACCTGGAATTTTTGTGTATGCTTTGATCAATCTGTCAAAAACCTGGTAGAGTGCTATTTTTGTCTGCAATCCTTCTGTTCCCTGCTCGCTCTGGGCTACCATTGCCTCAACAGCACAGTCCAAAAGCTCCTTTATCTCGCTCTTTGGACGCTCGGTTGAAATGTACCGCGCTACCTCTGTAATTGCATCTGACTTTCCTTCAAGTAAACCTTTTTTCATGCTTTCCATTTTTGACACTCCTTTTTTTGGGATATCTGTTATTTATTATGGATATTCATACATCTGGCTTTTACGCTTCTCTACGGCTGGTCACCGTTTTTTTGTCTGTTACATATTATGACTTTTCGAGTATTTAAACCTATCGATTTTTGATGGTAATAATGCTCTTTTTTTAATTCTTGGATTCAATATCATTTTTGTGAATATCTATGGCTATTTCTCCTTTTGAGCAAAGATACAGGACAGAGATGAATTCCATCCTTGAGGATGACCGGAAGATCCAGAAATGGATGGCAGTTGAAGTGGCTCTTGCAAAGGCCCATGCAAAACTTGGCAATATCCCCGAGGATGCACCTTCAAAAATAGAAGAAGCAGCATCAAAGGTGAAATTCGAGCGTGTTCTTGAGATTGAGGCTGAAATCCATCATGACCTGATGGCAATGGTAAAGGCCCTCACTGAGCAGGCAGGAGATGCCGGCAAGTATATCCATCTTGGCGCAACCAGCTACGATATCGAGGATACTGCAACTGCACTGATCTTCATGGAGGCAATTGATCTTCTTGCTTCTGACCTTGCAAAACTCAGGGACCTGCTAAAGAAGCTTGCGATTGAGAACAAGGAGAGGGTCTGCATCGGAAGAACCCATGGCCAGCATGCTGTTCCAATGACCTATGGGCTGAAATTCGCACTATACTATCAGGAGATCAAGAGAAGCCTCGACCGCCTCTCCTCTGCAAAAGAGAGGGTCGCGGTCGGAAAAATGTCCGGCGCAGTCGGAACAATGGCAACTTTCAAAGGACAGGGACCGGAGATCCAGGAGCTTGTGATGAGCGAGCTTGGACTTGAGCCTGCCCCGGTAACAAACCAGGTCGTCCAGAGGGACCGTCATGCAGAGGTTATATGCGATCTTGCTCTTGTTGCTGCTGCAGTTGAAAAAATCGCAAAGGAGATCAGGAACCTGCAGAGGACAGAAATCCTTGAAATTTCAGAGGGCTTTGGAAAGAAGCAGGTAGGCTCATCAACAATGCCTCACAAGAGAAATCCCCACAAGAGCGAGCGCCTCTGCTCCCTTGCACGTTTAGTCCGGGCAAATGTGGTGACAGCAATCGAGAATATCGCCCTTGAGCACGAGAGGGACCTGACCAACAGCGCAAATGAGCGTGCCATCTTCGGCGAGAGCTTCATCTGCACGCATTACATGGTTCTTGAGCTTACCAAGATCCTTGGAAAACTTGACTTTTCAGACGATAACATTCAAAAGAACCTTGAGCTTACCCATGGCCTTATCATGGCAGAGCGCCTGATGATAGCCCTTACTGACAAGGGCATGGGAAGGCAGGAGGCTCACGAGGTTGTCAGGACAGCTGCACAGGAGGCATTTTCAACAAAAAAACACCTGAAGGATCTTGTTATCGAGAAAAAACTGCTTGATGAGAATGACGCAAAGATGGTGTTTGATTACTCCACTTACATTGGAAATGCTGTGCAGATTGTGGAAAATGCCACAAAGGATTGATTTTAATACCATGCTGTCGTTATTAATGAGGGATAGACTATGGCGATTAGTTTCGAAACAAGAAAATACATTTATGCTTCAATTGGTGTTGGAGGCTTCGGCGCCCTGATGGCATTTATGGGTGCTGGCGGTCCAATCGGTTCTGTTATTGGCGGACTTCTTGCCGGAATCGGCTCCATGCTCGGAGTCCTTTTCTGGAAATACGGATACATAATGGTGCCTCTGGTAACCCAGAGAACAAACATCATCATGATGTCCGAAGCAGGCTATGAGGTTCCTCCGACTCAGGACGTTGTTGTCAAAAACGTCGGCGGAGTCTATTATGCAACTGCATTTTTGGGACTTAAGATCTTTGAATCTGCAGTTGAAAAATCCAATGATGAAAATATTGCATATAGTCAGTTCTTCGAGAGGGCAATTTCAAACCTCAAATATGTTACAAAGATCGCCTACATGCTTTATGTAGAGGATGTCGGCGAGAAGAGAAAGATGATTGAAACAAAGAGGGCAGAGGCCCAGCTCAAGCTTGCTCGTGAGCGTGACAAGGCTGCTCCCGATGTTCTTCGTCTTGATAAACTTGAGCGCGAGAGCGCGATCTGGGATGCACAGCTGACCCGTCTTATCAAAGGTGTCAAGCCAATGGGAATTGTTGCCTATGCCCAGACAACTGCTGTTGGCATCAGCAAAGAAGCTGCAACAGCAAAAGCACGCGCTCAGGGAAACGAACTTCGAACAGTTCTTGCAAATGCACTTAATGTCGAAGTAGTCAACCTGTCTGGAGATGAGATGCTCAAATGCTTTGAATGGGAGAGATTCTTCCCAACAACGCCACAAGAGCTTGAGGAGAGTGTGATCTAAGCATGGTTGTCGGCGGTACGCTAAAACTGGTAAAGCTTCCCAACAGTGCCATATCCAGAAGAAATATTCTGGTACATCCACCAGAGCCTCCGATGGAGATTCTTTTTGGAGATCCGACCAGTTCCATTTACATCGGAAGAACCAAGATCTTCAATGTCCCGTTTTACTGGACCCATGAAAATGTTGCAAATCCGCACATAGCTGTCTGTGGTATATCCGGTTCCGGTAAATCTTATTTCATCAAGACATTCCTTCTTCGAGCTGCATTCACATGGAATTCAAATGCCCTTATCATTGACTGGGCTGGCGAATACCGTGACTGGGTAAAGCAGTCTGGAGGAAAGGTGATCGGTCTTGGCCGTGGTTCATACCTGAACCTTCTTGATCTTGGTGGCATGAAGCCATATGACCGTATCAAGCAGATCATGCGTACCCTGGAGCTTCTCACTGACATCAACCAATATCCTGAGCAGAGAAGGCTCACAGAACAGGCAATCGAGAGAGCATATCTTGAAAATAAATTCAGGATGGACTCGCGCGAGCAGAAGGATGAGCTTGGAAACCCGCTCACTCCGCCTACCCTGAAGGATGTAGTGCGTCTTCTTTCCGAACAGTCCCAGATGGGGTCCTATGAATTTCCAGCAGAGCTTGAAAATGCCATCTACAGGCTCAAGCAGTTTACAAAACCCGGAGAGGATTTCTTTGCACAGCAAAGTACTGTGAAGCTTGACCAGATCGTAACTTCCGGTCTTGTTGATCTTGATCTGGTCGGACTTCCGGATGAAACAATGAGAGCCCTTGCTGCTCTTACGATCCTGCAGTTTATCAAGGAAAAAATGAGAATTGCAGGCGCAATGGAAGGAGCGCGCCAGTCAGGACTTCGTCTTTTGATTGTTCTTGACGAGGCATGGAAAATCGGCAAGGATGAGAACTCTGATGCTGTTATGATTGTCCGTGAAGGACGTAAGTATAACTTCGGTATGATCATCGCATCGCAGAATCCGACCGATATCAGCGAGGCAATCTTCAGTAATGTCGGAACAACATTCATCCTCAAGGTGAAATTCGAGAGGTTCCTTGACTATCTTCAGGGTTCTCTGAATTTCAGCAATTACATGAGGGAAGAGATAAGCAGGCTTGGTGTTGGGCAGGCTGCAATCAACATGTCACTTACAACACAAACTCCGTATCCACCAACATTCCTGCTCAGGAAAGTAGAGGGTGAGGAACCTAGCAAGGAGTACTTCCTTGACTTAGTTGCTGTTCTGTCAGCAAAACAAAAGAGGGATATCAAAGTGTCACGAAATGTATCATTTTTGAAGGAAGATTTCAGAAGAAAATTAAGGCAATTTGGTTTAACAGACACCAAGATCGAGCAGATCACCAAGAGCTTCGAGAAAGGCAACAAGCGTATGGATGTTGTTTC
>CAZYZZ010000097.1:0-4578 GCA_964651995.1 Microcaldota archaeon | reverse complement strand
CTAGGCCCTTCTATCTATTATTTCCTCAGCATCTGGTCCAGTTCCGATTAATGTGACTGGAACATCCAATTCTTTTTCAACTTTTTCGATAAATGCCTTTGCCTCATTTGTAAGGTCCTGGTACTTCTTGACTCCTGCATTTCCAGGGAATCTGACATCTACCTTTGTGATTGCAATCTGCGTTGCTCCATTGACTCTTGATGCAAGCCTAAGCTCATCATAGTGCAGATCAGGAGAAGTTCTCCTTGGCCTTCCTGTAACTGTGCCGTATTCCTGCATGTCCTTTGACTTTGCCTCTTCCTCTTTTATCTCGCCGCCAAAGGGTCCTTCCCCCACTCTTGTTGTGTATGATTTTATGACCATGATCACATCATCGATTTTTGTTGGTCCGATTCCGACATCTGCTGCAATTGTTGAGGCTGAAACATCCTTTGAAGTGACAAAAGGATATGTTCCATAGAGAAGGGATAGCATGAATCCCTGGCTTCCTTCGACCAGTACATCCTTTGCCTTGTTCACTTCTTCAACAACATCCGTCATGTATGGCTTGAGCTTCTCGCAGTCCATCACCCTCTGGGCAGTTCTTCTGGTCCGGTCTGCAACTGCAGGGCCGCATCCTGTTTTTGTTGTTCCTATTTTCTTGGATAAGCCTGATCTGCTGTCCTCCTCAATATGCTCCGGAGTGATAAGGCCTGCTCTAAAGTCGATTCCGCACCGCTCCTTTGCCTCGATCAGCTCTATTTCCTTGAGAAATACATCAGGATTGACATAAACTCCTGCTCCAATGAGAAGCCTTGCATTTTCATTGACAAATCCGCATGAGAGCATTCTCATCGGGTATCTTTTTCCCTTGTAGTGGACCTCATGGCCTGCATTTGGCCCAACTCCGCCTCTTGCTATGACCTCTGGATTGTCTGCCAGTGCAAGGTGCGAGATAATCTTTCCTTTTCCCTCATCTCCGAATTGTCCGCCAACAAGTATGTTCTTCATATGTTTTCACTCTCTGCTTTGTCAATAAATATCTCAACGCATTTTTTAAGAGCCTCATCAGTATGCGCCTTGAGCGCTGCTCCTGCTGCCTTTGGATGTCCTCCTCCGGCACCATCAAATATCCTGCCAACTTCTCCCATAACTTCATTCAATGGGACCTTGACGCTTTTCCTTGCTCTTGCAGAAATCCTTGTTTCCTGTTCTCTGTTTTTCCATTTTGCAACAAATGCAACGTCTGCTGCATCAGCAATTATTGATGCTGCATCTGACTCATTGCTTCCAACTTCAGTAGTTGCAATGACATAGCCAGCAGCATAAACAAACTCGACTCTTTTCATTGCAGTGAGCATTGCAATCTTGGCTTCCTGCCTTGGCTCAGGCTCTGCATATTCAAGAAGCTCCTCATATTCTGCTCCTGCCTTTTCCATCAGCATTGCAAGTGTTTTGAAGCTTCCTGCTCTTGAAGACTTGAACCTCGCACCATCTGAAATAATTCCGACAGAAAGTGCAAATGCAACGTCCTTGTCAATTTCAGGCAGCAGGTTTGCGATGATCTCTGCAGCAGAAGGGGAGCCGGTTTCAATGATCTCAAACTCTCCTTTCATATCACGTCCGTCGCTCCTGTGGTGGTCGATTATTGCAAGGATCTTCCACCCCCTGGCTTCCGGAACCAGGGTATATGCACTCGTATCCACAACCACAATGCCCTCAAAGTCCTCTTTTTTCAGGGAACTGAGCTCCTGCGTGACAATCTCAAATCTGCCAGCGAGCATCTGCGCGCCCAGGCGCATCTCCTCATGTGTGCAAATGACACTGTTTGGGAGAATCTTATTTAGTGCATAAGCACTAGAAATAGAATCAGCATCAGCTTTGTTGTGAGTTACGATCGCAATTCTGCTGCTGCCGTATTTTGAAAAAAATTCCTGGAATTTATTCTTCATGCCCCTTCATTCTCTCCTGAAGGCTTTTTTGGCTTTCCATAACAGTTGCACGAAGCTTTTCTTCCTGCTTTGTAATTGCATTGACCTTTACCTGGATCAATTCCTGCCTCTCAGCAAGGTCTTTTTCTGCATCTTCCTTGGTTGTGTGCAGTATTATTGATCCTACTGTCTTGTATACCTCGCCCTTTGCCTTTTTCAGCTGCTCAAGTGCGTGATTTATCTCATTCAGTTGAATCTGCATCTGATGCTTTTGAATCAGCAATACTTCCAGCTGTTTTTCCAGATTTTCGTATTCAACTAAATCCTTTCCCAAATCGCTTTCTTTTTTCATTATCCTTACACCTCTTCAATAACCTGCAGTGCCCTCAAAAAGGCATTTGCAGTTGCCCTCAGCGCAACCACGTCCTTAGCCTCGATATCAAGCTGAAGGGTATTATCATTTTCCGTTATGCTGACTTTCGACCTTTCCCCGATTGCCCCTTCATGGGAAATAGCCGATTTTCCAGCCTCGAGTGTTTTTTTGTCTGGAAATACAAATTCCATTCTGCATTTGGATTTCATAGCTCATCCTCCCCAGACCACTTCCAGTCTCCTAGTTCGAAGACCGTTATGTGTGCAATTTTTTTTGGCATGCCCTTCTCCTCTTCAACAATTGAAATTCTTTTCTCGCCTTTTTTGCGAGCAATTTCAACAAGGGCAGCTATTGTATGTTTCCCGCGACAAATAAAAAGTTCCTTCTTTTCCTTTGCAAGTTCAAGTGCCAGTTTTCTGCTCTTTTCTGATGCGTACCTGCTAGTGGTGAACATCAGTCACTTGATACCTCCTTGGCAATAGGAGGCCTTGATTTGAGCAGCATCTTTGCACCGCTTGTCGGGAAAGTAAATTTGTCTCCAGTGATTGTGATCATATCTCCGGTTTTCATATCCTTGTATTCTCCCATGTCGATTCCTCTTTAAAAAATCATGAAGACTTGGAATATTCTGCCACAAGCCTTTTGGCAATCTCTCCGCTTTCGCTGCTAAAGGAATATGCTCCTCCGGCAAATGTGCCGCCACATCCCTTGCAGTTCCAGAGGGCATTTCCCTTTCGGACTATCTTGTACTTCCTGCATTTAGGGCATTCGTAGCGTGTTTTTTTTGCTTTTATTGCTTTATCGACGAGCTTCCTGTTTGAAGCTCCATATCTAGGCGTTTGCATATTCTACCTCGTTATCATTTTTCTTATGTCGTTACCAGTTTTAAAAGCTATGTCTATGTTCGAGAGGAACTCTTCTTTGGTCAGAGAACCGTTTCTCTTTTGCACTGAGCAGACATGGTCTTTTGTGGTTGTGATTGTTATTGATGTTTCTGCAACTCGCTCCTCGTCCCTTGTCGGGTCCACCAGCCAGTTTTCTCCGACCTTGACAAGTGTTGTTGCAATCGGAACTGCCTTTGGATTCAGTGGCCCTGTTGATTCTCCGCGGACTATCTTTCCGTCCTCTATTTTTGGCATCTTGGTATCAAGAAGAGCTGCGCTTGCAGCAAGTGCTGCTGTATCAGTAAGGTTTCCTGCATGGTTCAGGACATAAATATCCAGGAACATTCCAAGAACCTTGTCCTCTTCAATGAAGAATGATTTGACATCCACTATCTCAGCGCTTCTAAGTCCCCTGTCAACAACACGGGCAAGCTCAATTGAGTCTTCGTTAGGCGGGCCGGTTTCGAATGTAGGGGAAGCAGTTGGAAGCAATTCCGCATTCATCATCATCACTCCTTCTGTGGGCCTGTCTGGAAATGGCTTTACAACGTCGAACTTGACTGCAACAAGAACTGCTGATTTTCCGATCCTGGCAACTGCAGATCCTTCTGCTGTTGTAATCACATTTGTCTGGACATCTACTGGCCTCACTTCTTCAAATCCCCTCTCATCAAACCTGATTCCGTTTGCAAGAGTCTTGTTCATGACTTCCCGTCTTACATGAGCCATAATTGTATCTTTTGAATCTGTCATAAAATTCACCACTTGAAACTCTCGTTTCCTCCATTTTCATAGAATCTTCGAAGTGCAGCAACCTGCTCCTCATGCAGCTGGTCGCTGGCCTTTTCTGCCATATCTATCATCTTTGCAATCTCGTCTTTGGTCAAAAGTCCGTCCATCTGGATAAGATGGAGTTTTTTATCCTTGTGAGACATTGCAAGAGGCACATCTGACTGGCCGTAATTGTCTTCTGCTTTCCCAAGGTCAACCAGAAGAACATCTGCTGCCTTTCCAAGGGCAATTGCAGAAACCATGTCTTTCATCGGAATTCCTGCATTGACAAGGGCAATTGCAGCTGCAGTCACTGAAGCAGTACGTGTTCCTCCTTCTGCCTGAAGAACGTCAATGAAAATGTCTATCTGGGTGTTCGGGAATTTTTCTGCTACAACAAGGTTCTCAAACACCTCACGGATAACCTTTGAAAGTTCGGTGCTTCTTCTTGATGGGCCTGATCTTCCATGCTCTTCTGCTGATGCAAAAGGCGACATCATGTACCTGCATTTTATTGTTGCCCGATACGGGTTTGCCCCATGCCTTGGTATGCATTCCCTTGGTCCATAAACACCGCAGAGGATCTTGTTTCCTCCCCATTCAACAAATGAAGATCCATCTGCTTCCGGGATAATCCCTG
>CAZYZZ010000096.1:0-4606 GCA_964651995.1 Microcaldota archaeon | reverse complement strand
AGCACTTTCAAAATAACCTATAAGTGCACTTTTGGTGACCGGCTTTGCAACAGCCCTCAAAAACAATTCTATTCCTTCAATCGAAGAGCTTGGACTGATCAGAAACGGATCTTCCTCAATAACAATTGCCACTCCGCCTCGAGAAAGCACTCTGTGCATTGACCTGACCATTCTTGTCTTGTCTTCCTCAGAAATAATGTGCATTGTTTGCGAACAGATTACTGTAGCAAACTGCCAGTTTACCGGAAGGTCCATTGCATTGAGCCTGGTAAATGCAACTCGGTCTCCAGGCATTTTACGTTGCGCAATCTCAAGCATTTTTGCTGATATCTCATTTGCAACTATTGCTCCTTCATCTCCGCCAGGAGTTCTCACAAGAGATCCATTGATCATTCGCATTCGGAGTTTTTCAAAAAGTTCCATCAATCCGAGTGTATGCGAAAGCAGCTCGCCTGTTCCGCATGTTATGTCAAGCAGCGGCCTTCTGATAAATGGACCTGCAAACTCAAGTGCTTTTTTCATTGCATCAAAGTGGCCGGTTTCTTCTCCCATGTGCCGGTCATAGCTGTCTGCGAACCTGTCATATAGCATGGAGAAAAATTCTACTCGCTCTGCTTCTGAAAACCCTTCATAAGCACGAAGTATTGAAGCTTCACGCTCTTCAATCTCTTTGCCATGTTTTGCTTTCTGGGCAGCGAAAAACGCTCCCAGTTCGAAAAATCTATCAAGTGATAATTTTGATCTTCCATTTGCAATTGAACTGAGTTCTGCTAATGCTTGCCTTTCATCAACCAAAGGTTCAGGCAGCTGTTTCCCATTATGGCCTGCTTTTCTTTTCTCTCTCAGTTTCATCTCAACTTCCTCTCCATCCCACATTATACCAGAGCGCAACTCATTTTAATTCCATTGCATAAACAACTAACTCCCATGTCAAAATCAAAGCATCCACTTCGAAACCTACTGCTGGTTTTTACTGCCTGGCTCGCTAGCCTGTTCTTTGCAGGAAGTCTGTTCGAAGTGTATTTCCTCAACCTTGGAATGAGCCTTCATGAGATATATCTTGCAGATGTTCTTTGGTTTCTTGGAGCTGTTCTTCTGATTCCTCTTTTCAAGGGCTTCAGGACAAAGCCTTTCATTTTATTTGGAATTGGCATGACTATTGTTTCGGTTCTTGCTCTTTTGCTTATCAAGGATCCTTCAGCAGCATACATCTTCAGGTTTTTCCTTGGAACAACCCATTTCTTTTTCTGGGTTCCGTTCAACACTGCTGTATATGAATTTAGGAAGGAAAACAATGCAACTTTAAGCTCAATCCTCACCTCCTTCACTCCGCTTCTTTCGCTTGTCCTGCCGGCAGTATCAGGAGTAATAGCGCAGGATTTTGGCTATGACATGATATACATCGCATCAATCATCTGCTGTATAATTGCAATAATCATAGGAATATTCCTGATTGAAAACCGGCAGTACAAATATGATTTTAGAAAAAGCATGAAATCAATCTCAGGCCTCAAGTCACTTCTTTTCCTTGATGGTTTTTCAATCTCAACAATAGGCTCAGTTACTCTTCCGATCATGATCCTTGGATTTCTTGACAAGCCACAGGATGTAGGATTCTTTCTTTCACTGGTTACTGTGTTTGCAATTCTCTCTTCGTTCTTTGTTTCATATGCATCTGACAAAGCCCAAAGCAGGAGGAAGTACCTGTTAGTCTCTGCCCTTGGCTTTTCAATTGCTGCAATCTTTTCAAGTCAGGTCTCTGACATAGTATTGTTCTTCATTGGTTTTGGGCTGGTCAATTTCTTCTCAAAATTATTTTCTCCACTATCCGCTGCTCTTGCTGTTGACAATTCAAAGAAACTTGCAGACACAATTGCAGCAAGGGAATTCATGCTGAATGCAGGGCGCTTTTCAGGTGGTATCATCGGAATTGTAATATTCATGATGTATGATCTTCAGGCAACACTCCTCTTCCAGGGAGCATTCTTCCTGATCTACATCCCAATCTTTGAGCTTAAGAGAAGGAAACTTTTGCATATCTGATATAAACCTATTCTCCGATTTCCATGCATGGGATACAAAGTAGAGATAATATCTCCAAAAACAAAACAAAGGCTGATGGAAAATATTTATTCATCCAAATTATTCGAGAGAAAGGCAACAATCCACGGAACATGCCTCAAGTTCTTCACAGATAGCAAGCAGTTCAAGGAAATGTGGGAAGACAACTTTGAGCCAATGCCCGACTGGATCAGGCCGCATGCAAGGCTCTTTGCCATAAAAGGAAAAAAGCTGAGAGTGCGCTATGAACCATCCTCAAAAACAGCGATCATAGAAGGCTGCAAATATTATGGCTGGATAAAGAGCATTGCACTTGCAATTGTAGCTGATTTCCTTGAAGATTTCACATCAGAGCACAGGCGCCATTCTGTTCATGGTTCATTTGTTGATCATGGAGGGCGCGGAGTTGCAATAGTAGGCCCATCTGGAAGCGGAAAAACGACACTGACCTACGGACTGCTGCAGAAAAAAGGATTCCACTTTGTTACTGATGACTGGTTTTTCGTCCGCCTTGTTGAAGACGAGGTTTTGATCTATTCATCTGAGAGAAATTCATACATCCGCGGAAACCTTGGCCAGGTCTGGAAAAAATATGCCAGGAAACTAAAAGGAATAAAGAAAGACTGCGAAGACCGTGCTATTGTTGATGTCAAGCGTCTTTTCGGGGGCCACAAGATCAGGAAAGAGTCCAGCCTCACTGCCATTGTTATTCTGACAAGAACAAAAGGTCTTGCTCCGATGACAAAACTCTCTGCAAAAAAAGCTCTCTCTTTCATGATTGAAAATGACTTTTGCAATCCACACCAATTAGTACGGTCAAAAGAAAAAATGGAAAAGAGAAAAAAATTCTTTTCAGAGCTCTTTGGAAGGGCTCCTGTCTATCTGCTCAACACAGTTGAAACTCCAAAGGAGAGCCTCGCTCGCCTTGAGAGCATCATGGACTAATAGTATGGCACAAGGAAGAAGCTGGTGTGTACAATATGCTCTGCAACTGACATTGTTACTGTTGTGTCAGTTACTGTGCCAAGCACAGATCCGCGTTCGGTGATATATCCTTCCTCGACTACTGATCTTCCAGTACTCACAGGGCCTGCCATCTCAACTACAAATCCATCGTCAGTGAATATGACATCTCCGCTGGAAGCGACCAGTTCCCTGTTGAATGTCGGACTGCCACCTGACAGCCAGACTCCTACCTGGGCTCTGGATGTGCTGGAGCTCATCGCAGGGCCTGCATCCTCAACGACTGCAATTGCAAAGTCAGGGGTCTCTGATGAGAATGGCCCCTGCAATGCAAATATCGTATCCTCAAATCTTGAGAATCTTATTACTCCGCCTGTTTCCCACGAAACACCTTCTCCAATAGTGTCAAATTCAATTTCAGTTTGTGGGGATTCATATCTCAGGAGGGCATTGTCAATTGATGAAGGACTAACATGCATAAGAAGATCTCCTTCATTCAGGTCCCCAATTGTTCCTTCACAATATCCTCCAGAGGCTGCAATCATAGCCAAGCTTGAGCTTGCAGTTCCGCTTGTAGTTCCATGAACAACAAATGTCTCGCTGTCTCCAACATGGATTGTGATGTATGGCGCGTAAATAAGGCATGCAACCTGCGCACCTGTTTCATCGACCGGGCCGCTGCCCTCAACAATTCCAATCGGCAATTCCTGGATTTCAATTTCAAGCTGGTGCCTTTCATCAGAAGTGATGTCAAGTCCCCCATAGATGAACTGCCATTCCTCTGGTTCGGTCACAAGCGGTATGTGATCCCTTGTGAGCAGCTCACTTTCTCCGCTTGTTGAAATGTCTTCAATGTCATAAGAATAAACTGAGACAATGACAAGGTCGTCTGCTTGCAGGTCCACTGCACTCCCATTCCTGTTGCTCCATCCAAGAGCAACTTCCCATCCTGGATTGTCGTCCTCATCCATGTTCAGCTCCTGGCCATCCTCAAGCTCAAGCCTTTGTGAAATGATCGCAAAGTCAGTCCATTTGGCTCCCATGGTATATCCAGGTGCATTCTTGTATACATGGAACATGACAGACTCTCCCATAATTGAGAATTCCTTTGTCTGTGTCGGTTCGATGCTATCGCGCTCAAGTATTGTGCCATCATCTGCAGTTATGGTAATTATTGCCCTGTCAACACCTCCATGCGCTTCAATATCGTCAAGAGTGAAATGGATCGTCTCTCCGCTTGCGAGGCCGAGTGCAACGGACTCGTCCTGATTCAGGATGCCTGAGATCGCTTCCTTTCCAATAACCAATCTTCCTCCATTTACAAGGCCGTTTTCTGTTGGAAGCGGCGCATGCTCAGCAGAAGGCGGCTCCATATCAAGAATTACCCATTCTGTTCCAAGGAACCTGACCATAACCCTGTGCGATGCGGTTGCATCATCAAGGTCTACTCCTTCTCCATACAGGCATGCTGAGTAGTCAAGCCCATCTTCTGCATATGTACATGCAGGGATTCCATGTTCGCTCAAAGGGTCGCCGCCTTCTGAGAATCTCATGGTATATGATATGAAATTGATGTCAGCTA
>CAZYZZ010000095.1:0-4620 GCA_964651995.1 Microcaldota archaeon | reverse complement strand
AGGAACTTGAGAATGCCTCTGATGCAAATATCCTGACCAGTATGGATGAGGATGCCGGGCTTCTTGAGATCTATGTCTTTTATGAAAATCTTTCTGTCAGCCCTTCAAGACAGCCTGTAAATGATTTCGTGCTTCTTGTCCAGATGTCAAATTCAACAGGACTCAATGACCTATATCGTGTTTATACCGACGGGGATGGTGCTGCCATCTTTGATTTCAATTCAAGAAAATCAGGATGCATCAACTTCAAGATCCTCTATTGTCCGTTTTGCGATCCAGCATCTCCGGTCTGCGGTTTTGAGGCATGCACAAATTATTCAAACATAGAAACAACTGCAACTTCTGTTGATGATATCCCTCTGGGCCTTGGAGCTTCTTCCACAACAATTCCATCTACACTGAACCAGGAAAAATACATGCCGGCAATCGATACCCTTGAGTATTGCCCGCCTCCTGCTCCAATGTCTGCAACTCCTGCTCTCTGCCTTCCGCTTATCATTATATTCTCACTTTTATCAGGCTCACTATTCCTGACCGGAAGAAATCCGTTTGCAGGATTCAATATCGGCGGAATGAAGGTCGGAAAGCACATCCGCTACCAGGCACGTGGAAGAGGTTATTCATTCTCAGGAATGGCTGCCCTCAGCGCCCTTGTTACTGTAGGTTCTGCAATAAAGACAGCCAGGAAAGGAAAAGGCGCTCTTGCAAAATCCGAGAAAGCAGCTGCAAAGCAAAGAGTTTTCGGATACAGCGGAATTAAAAGAGCAAGCAAGGGTGTGAAAGCATTTCGCGCTTCGCTCCGCTCCTCAACTGATACCAAGTCATTTACCCAGCAGATGAATGCAAGGGTAAGCATCCGTGACGTTGAAGGAAGCGATTCCAGCCGCAGCAGCCAAGGCCAGGCCACCTCACAGGGAATGGCATTCCTCCCAGGCGGAGGGGGTGTTCGTGGTAGTGAGCTGATGGTCGGAGATGGCCTTGGCCTTGGAAACCGCTGCGGTACACTGCTTAAGATGGCCCTCTTTGTCGCAACACAGACAACTGTTGGCCGTCTTGTTGATGGTTTTGTTTACATACATGCTGACCAGGGTATGTTCGAAGCATTATTCGTTGATCATGACCAGCGAAGGGCAGAGGACATGCAAGCTGCTCTAAGTACCATAGATGAGGAGACTGGCGGAGTCAGGATGAACATTGACGGCAGGGAGGTTGTTGTTCTCTCTGTTACCAGAAGCGAACCAAATGCTGAGGGAGAAACTCATATAGAGTCCATGGAAATCGTTACCGGAGAACAGGAAGGCCGTGCCGGGAATACTACTACGTTGCTTCTTAACGAGGATGCACAGGTTGTAGGTTATCAGTTCCAGGCAACCGGTCTGATTCCGGAAGATCAAAGATCCATGGATAATCCAGATGGAATCGTTACAGTAACTATAAGGCAGTCAGATGAGCCTCATCCGCAAGGCGGAACAGATCACATAGTTTCTTTTGAAGGTACCATGCAGCAGGTTACTACTGCAGAGGACGGAACTACAACCAGAGAAACAGTTCCGTTCCAGATGCAATCTGAAGGCGGAGCTGCACTTGGACAGATGCAGGATGGAGTAAATGTAATTACTGAATCTGCAATCTCCCGCACTGACTGGGCCCAATTAGGCGGAGAACATCTTGGCGGCCCAAGCATGGTGATGTCTGACCATGGCACTGGAATCGGATTTAACCAGGATGCCTCAGACCTCACAGGAACATACGAAACAATAATGGGCAATCCAAACCTTGATACTGATGATCCTGACAGGGCAGGACAGCGAGCCATGCTTTTGGCATCTGCAAGAAGTGAAGCGCAAAGAGTCCAGACTCTCCGGGCAGATGATATGACCGATGACATGAACACTACTGATCGGGCTACAGCACGTGCAAGAAGCTCTACTATTGCAAGTGATGCACAGCATGATTTATTCGGCGCACATGACAGTTCTATCTATGCTGGCCTACCTCAAGAGGATAGTCCGCATGGAGGACAGCGTACAGTTGGTGAAGTTGCTGCTGTGCGTGCAGGAGATGTAATAGCCGATCTTCATGCCGGATCCGATGAAAATCCGGTTTCAATCGGACGTCCAAATACTGTAGTAGATCATGCCCTCGAGGGAAGTGATCTTGGCAGGGAAGATCGCGGTCTTGTTGCCGGGGTTATCTCAGGCAGCAGCCCAGCTGAGCTTGAATCAATGGACAGGACAACACTTCGAAACAGGATTGTCGAACAGATAATGGTTCAGGATAGGCTAGGTGATGGTGCCGGAGCTCCTCCTCTTACCGACGAGCAAAGGACAGAGCGTATGACAGCTGCAACAGAACGGGCAAATGGCATTATGGATTCCATTCCTGCTCATGCAGATGACCGGCTTCGGGAAGTAGGTGCTGCGGCAACAGAAGGATTCCGTGACCAGTTTTCTGACAGTCCTGAGCTGGCCAGGAGATATGCATCTGCAGATATTTCTGCACTTGCTTCTTATGCTGGCGAAACCTCATGCTTGGGAGAATATGAACATAATATTGCTGATCTGATTGGACGTGATCCGACTGCATACTCATCTGATGTTGTGCAGGCTGCAATGGAATATCGTGCTATTACCGGCACCTTGCAGCAGATAGACCGTATCAGAACAGCAGATCCTAATGTTCCTCCCCCAAGATTTCCTGGAGGGGACAGGCCTCCAAGTGCTGCGCTTGATGCAGCAGCATCCTATGCTGAGATGAATAGGGTTTATGTTGAAACAGTGCTTGTTGGCGCTGCTGCAGGTGATGCAGACACTGCTGCTGAAAGGCAGGCTGCTGACCTTGCAAGACAGGGGGTTGATCATCTTTATCAGCAGGCCAATATGGCAGTTAACATGCAGGATCCATCACAGGTCCAGATCGAACACACTATTGCTGCTGAGCGGGAAGCCCGAGAAAGAATCCGTACTGCAACTGAAGCGGGTGATGTTCAGACTGCAGTTCTGTCTGCTATGAGCGCACGTCAGATGCATGAAACTGCTGGAAATGAATATGCAGTTCATATGTACGACCGTATTCTTGAGCATTATGGAGTTACGTTTGAAGGAGGCCAGCCGCGCATTTCACCACAGGATGCACTTCGTGGAGACTCCCTAGGGCAGAATGTCGATATCTCACTTAGGGTCATGCCTCCTCCTGAGGAAGTCGCAAGGAGATATGCAAGGGTAAGCCAGGAAGCTCATGTGGAGGAAAGATCACTGGCAACTATTGGCGCGTTTACAGAATCTCATGATTATGGAAGTGCATTGGCAGCTGCTGCTGACAGGGCACGCTATTTCAGAAGAATTGGCGATGATGCGCGCGCAGGTCAGTATTCCGGATTGGTTAGTGATATTAGCAGAGTAAGGTCTGAATATAGGGCCGCAATGGCAAGTGGCGGCGGCATTGATGAGACTGAGAGAGCTGCACTTGAGCGCTCAAGAGCTGAGATCAGCACTCAGCTCGGCCTTCTTCGCGGTGGCGCACCTCTTGAGCCTGATCAGGCTGGTCCAACCATGCCTGGTGCTGCAGATACTGCAAGAAGGACTCTCGATAGAAGATGGCAGCACATGGGTCTTGGGCATGAAGCTTTGATCCAGGCATCTGGCCGCGACAGGCCACCTCAGGATGATCCTCCACCACCAAGGGCTCCACCGCCAACAGGCCGTTCTCATTCACCTGCTGATCCGCCTCCAGTTTCCGGAAGACGTCGCAGAAGCGTAGGGGAATCATGAGCTCAAAACCCATCAAGAGGCTAAGCCGCCTTTTGACTTCAGGAAATCTCTGGCTCTATATTCTTTCTCTTACTGAAAAGTCCAGCATCTATGCATATGAGCTTGATTCTGCGATCGAATCAAAATTCTCCTTCAAGCCAAACAAGATCATGAACTATGTTGTGCTCTACAAGCTAGAAAACGAGGGCCTGATCAATTCCAAATTCAAGGAGCGAAGAAAATACTACGCAATAACAAAGGATGGAAAAAAAGCCCTGGCATCTGCCCGAAAACATTTCAAATTCCTCTCTGAAAACCTCTGATATATCTAAAAAAACATCAGTTCTATCATCTATGCTATGAAAATCGTTATCACAGGCTCTCCTGGAACAGGGAAAACAACTATTGCAAAACTGCTTTCTAAGCAGATGAATCTGGAGCTCATTTCAATCAAAGAACATGTTGAGCAGAATGATCTCTGTGAAGGTGAAGAGTGTGAAGTGGACATTTCAAAACTGAAAAGATCCCTTGAATTTCTCGATGAAAAAGATGATTACATAATAGAAGGGCATCTTGCATGCGAGCAGAGAATCCCTGCAGATTTTTTATTTGTTCTTAGGGCAGATCCGGAAGTGCTTCGCGAGCGGCTCTCTGAGCGAAACTATGGTCCTGAAAAACTTCGCGAAAACCTCATGGCAGAAATACTTGACTACTGCACCCAGAGAAGCCAGGCAAGCTATGACATTACTATTATTGAGCTTGATACTTCCTCCAGGACCCCGCAGGAGTGCACTGATGCTATTGCAAGTGCCATAAAGCTTAATAAGAAAAAGCTCGATGATGTAGATTACTCAGATTCACTGTCCCGCCT
>CAZYZZ010000094.1:0-4648 GCA_964651995.1 Microcaldota archaeon | reverse complement strand
CCAGGTGCCAGTATTCTGCAAGATGTCTCTTTGTCCTTGATTTTTCTGCCCTGAACGAGGGTGCCAGGACAAATACTTTTCCAAGCGAGAACACAAACACTTCTGCATACATCTGTGAGCTTTGCGTAAGATAGGCAGGCTCTCCAAAGTAGTCCATTTCAAACAATGTGCTTCCGCCCTCGCATCCTGATTTTGTAATAATCGGGGGCGCGACCTCGTAAAATTCCTCGCTTATGAAGAATTCCCTCAGATAATTGACAATGTGGTGCCTTGCCTTCATGATTGATGAAATCTTCTGCGATCTTGTCCAAAGATGGCGGATATCCATCAGGTACTCCTCGCTAAGGTCCTTTGCAATCGGAAACGGCTCTCCGCGTGAGATCAGCTCAAAACCCGTTGCCTGAAGCTCAAATCCTCCAGGGGCCCGCTCATCCTTTTTCACAGTTCCGCGAACCACTAGTGAGCTTTCAACATATGCATCATTTGAATTTTTCCAGTCTCTCTCAGATACCTTGTCCTTCTTGACAGTGACCTGGAGTATCCCGGTATGGTCCCTGATAACTGCAAAAACCATGTTTCCACTGGTTCTGTGCCTGTGGACCCACCCTCTTACTGTGACTTCTTTGCCTTCCTCTCTTTGAGCAAAAATAGTGCCAACGTTAGTAATCATGGTGATTTCTTTAATTCGCAACTAATAAAACTGTACTGTTTTTACTGTCTCATAGAACGATCAGCTTCAGTTCTTTCACTGACCTCATTGAGGATTTTCTCTCTTCCCTTGATGTTTCCGGTGCCGGCGCACATTCCAGCCATTTCGCGCGCTTCATTGAACATTCCAAGCTTTGCATATCCCATTCCGGCCTTTTCATAATTCTTTGATGCCTGGTCTGATCGAGCTTCCTCGCGAAGCTTGTTCCTCTCCTCCGGGCCATAGCACTCCTTGGTTGTACTGTATCTCTCTGGGCATGCCTTGAATCTCTGCACCAATTGTCCTACTCTTTCTTCCCTTGCCTTTGCTGCTTTGTGGTCCTGGACAACTGCGAATCCTGTAAAACTTCCTGCTGCCAGGAAAAGTGCTGTACTTGTGGCTATCACTGCCATTCTTGTTCTTTTGCCCATGATTAGAATGTATTAGAAAGTGTTTAAAAATATAACTATATGGTGGACAAAATAAAAGAAAAGAAAAAAATTACTGTGGCCAGTCAAACTTCATGACTTTTTCTTCTTTCGGGCTTCCATCTGCGTTTCTGGTAACCAAATGAAGTTCGGCATGCGTTGGCTTTCCTTCTTTCTGATATACAGATGTTTCAACAAGCCTGGTATCATTGCTGCCTTCCCTTGGCTTTAATGTGAATCCCCAGGTAAATGACTCTTTTCCTGCCCTCTCACTCTCCTCTGATTTCTTGACCATCATCTTAGGGTCCATCATAGTACCTGCAGTGACAGTAGCAGTAATTCTCACTCTCCAGTCTCCACTGGTTGCATTTGTTTCTTTAAATGCCAGATATGCATATGTCTTGCTTATCATATCGTCTGTTGATTCGACGTAGCCTAGCTGCTCGTATTTATAGGCCCCTTCTTTGGGCAATTTCAAAAGTTGTTCCATTTTTTCACCACATTTGGATTTCATCTAACCTTTATTAGACTATCCAATGCTGGTTATGCAACATTCAGATAAATAAAAATAGAGAAAAATAAGAAAAAAAATTACATTGCCTTTTTCTTGACGTCCAAGACAACTCCGGCTGCAACAGTCTGGCCCATATCCCTGATAGCGAATCTACCAAGTGGTGGATATTCTGCAAACTTCTCAATTACGATTGGTTTGAGTGGCTTGATTCTCAGAACTGCTACATCTCCGGTTTTAATGAAATCTTTGCCGCCCTCTGCTGGCTGACCAGTCTTGGGGTCCTTCTTTTCAACGATTTCAGTAACCTGGCCAGCGAACTGTGCCGTGTGGATGTGCAATACTGGCGTGTAGCCCACTGAGATTGCTGTTGGGTGGTTCAGTACAACGACCTGTGCAGTGAATTCTTCTGCAACTGTTGGCGGGTCTGATTTTGGACCAAGTACGTCTCCCCTCTTGATGTCTTTCTTTTCAACACCCTTGAGGTTGAAACCAACATTGTCTCCTGTATTTGCAACTGTGAGCTCCTGGTGGTGCATCTCGATCTTCTTGACTTCTCCAGATGCTCCAGAAGGCATAACAACTACGTTGTCTCCTGGCTTCATAACCCCGGTTTCAACTCTTCCAACTGGCACTGTTCCGTGTCCAGTGATTGTAAATACGTCCTGGATCGGAAGCCTGAGTGGCTTGTCGGTTGGTTTCTTTGGAACCTCGAATGAGTTGATGACCTCAATAAGTGTCGGGCCGGTGTACCAAGGAGTGTTCTCTGATTTCTTTGTGATGTTGTCTCCTGCATATCCGGATCCTGGAAGGAATACAATATCGTCTGTCTTGTATCCGATACCCTGAAGGAGCTTGACTGCCTCCTCCTTTACCTTCTTGTATTCTTCTTCTTTGTATCCGACTGCGTCCATCTTGTTCAGATTAACTGCAATCTGGTTGATACCAAGAACCTTAGCAAGGAATGCATGCTCTTTTGTCTGTGGCTGAATACCATCCTTGACTGAGATAAGCAAAACTGCTGCATCTGCCTGGCTTGCACCAGTGATCATGTTCTTTACAAAGTCCCTGTGTCCAGGAGCATCGATAATGGTACAGTGGTATTTGTTTGTTTCGAATTCCCTGTGTGCGATGTCGATTGTAACACCACGTTCTCTCTCTTCTTTAAGAGAATCCATAACAAAAGCAAACTCGAAAGTCGACTTACCAAGCTTTGATGCTTCATCCTTCAATCTCTTGAGTACCTGTTCGGAAACAGCTCCAGTTTCATAAAGGATCCTACCTACACTGGTCGACTTACCTGAGTCGACGTGGCCAATAAACACTAAGTTTAGGTGTTGTTTTTCTGCCATATTCAAAAACCTCCTTAAAATTAACTAACATTTTACCTTTAGAATAAGGTGAAATAAGGATTATTCAGAGATATTTTTAAAGCTTTCTAAGTTTTTTGCCGCAAGAAGCCCAAAATAACCATTCTGCGACTGTAATCCTAATGGATTATTATCATTGTCTGGGTCTTGGATACCCCTTCAAGAAGCTGGATTCTCTCTAAAAGCACCTTGTCAAGCTCCTCAATGTCATGGACAAAGATCTTTGCAACCAGGTCCGAGCCTCCTGTGACAATATCGACGTTCTCGACGGAAGGGATCTTCTCTATGTCCTTTGCAAGGTCGACCTGGGACTTGTTCTTCTCCTTAAGTGACTTCAAATCAGCCAGTATCAGGATGTATGCCCCTAGTTTCTTTCCTATCTTCTTCCTGTCAATATCTATAGTATATCTGCGGATTATGCCGTTTTTCCTGAGTTTCTTGATCCTTGCATGGATTGTCGTCGGAGCAAGGAGGGTTTTCTTTGCGATCTGCCTTACTGTGTAATCGCCGTGCTTTTCGAGTATTTCAAGTATTGCAAGGTCTTTCTCGTCTATTTTTTCTTCCATTATAGAACATATGTTCCATAATTCTTTAAAATATGCCTATTTACTGTTCATAATTTCTCTTTTTTCAGGACAATCTATAAATAGCTCTATTGAGCGGTTAGTGCCACGGTGAATTTCAATGGAAAAAACAATTGAACAGATAACAAAACCAGAAATGAAAGATATCTTGCGCGTTCAGAGCGCTGTTTTAAAGTCGCTTCATGATTTTATGTGGACTGAGAATATGGTGCAGCTGATGCCTGTTATGCTATCTCCATTTACTGATCCGCTTGCCCATCCTGTCCATGACAGCTCTCTGGAATATGAGGGCCAGAGGCTGGAGCTTACAAAAAGCATGATCTTGCACAAGCAGCTTTCTCTTATGCGGGAGGATCTCAAAGGAATCTACATTGTTTCTCCAAACATAAGGCTGGAAGTCGGGGAAACAGGCAAAAGCGGCAGGCATCTGATTGAGTTTAGCCAGGTCGATATAGAGCTCAAGGATGCATCATCTGCAGACTTCATGGAATTCATGGAGAAATTATATTCTCACATGGTGGGCTTTGTAGTTAGCACCTGTCCTGATTCGCTTGAGAGGCTTGGGCGGGATATAAAGGTTCCAAGCTCAAGGTTCAAGGTTCTTGAGAGCTCTGCTCTTGAAGCTGAATACGGGCCAGACTGGGAGCATAAGGTTTCAATGAAAGAGTCCCAGCCATTCTGGGTGGTTGATCACTACAGGGAGTTTTATGATAAAGAGGATCCTGAATCAGGCAAGCACATAAACTATGATATGGTCTATCCAGAAGGATTTGGAGAGGGGCTTTCAGGTGCAGAGCGGGAGACTGACTATGATGTTATCCTCAGGAAGATGCACGAGAGGAAAACCGATCCGGCTTCATATGCCGCATATCTGGAGATTGCAAAGCGCGGAATCCTCAAGCCAACTGCAGGCGGTGGTTTTGGAGTTGAGCGGATTGTCAGATACCTGACCGGCAAAAAGAAGATCAGCCAGGTGTGCCTCTTTCCAAGAGTACCTGGTGAAAAAATTGCTGTATAATTAGGATAAAGGGGGATGGTACACCAAAGGGCTCCATCCCACCTCCCAC
>CAZYZZ010000093.1:0-4701 GCA_964651995.1 Microcaldota archaeon | reverse complement strand
CCTGAAAAAAGCAAAGAGGTCCTCTCTGCTGCAGGATACGAGGTTGAACTGCATAGCCTTATTGTGAAGCTTGATCTTGGAGAAGTAGTAGGGCTTCCTGAAAAGCTTGCACATGACGGAGTAACAGTTGAGAGCTCAAGAACAATTGCAAAGGATGAGAAGCAGGCTCTTGTTTCAGTAAAGGTCGACAAGCCAAAGAGGGCCTCAAGCGTTCTTGCTGAAAAGCTTGTTACTAATGAAGCATATTAGATTTCTGCTTCAACTGATTTTTCTTTTTTGTTTAGCTTTCCTTTTCCTGCTTTTGCATCTTCCAGTACCTGCTGTACTTCTGCATAATGAGCGTAGATGTAGTCTCCTTTTTCCTTATGGGAAATTTCTTCCTGGCGCAGAAGCTCTACTCTCTCCTTTTGCTTTTCAAGGCGCTTTTGAAGTTTTTCAAGCTCCAGATTCGGAGCATCCACATTGCTGTAATATTCGTCTGCAGCCTCGCTCAGAGATTTTGTTTCCTGGAAAGTAAACTCAGATAAGGAGGAGAGTTTTGCAAGAGAGAATGCAACTGGCTTTTCACCGCTTTTGTAGAGATATGGAGAAGCGGATGATTTGATACTATCAAGATGCCCCTCAAGTTCCTTCAGCTGATCTGGACTAAGTTTTGACCCGGAAGTCTTTTCATCGATATTTGATCGCAAGAGAGCTTCCTGCACATACTCTTTTCCAAGAGGAAGCTTCATCAGTGATACTGCAATGTATTTGTCAGTTGGAACAAGCTTTTCCATAGGAACATTGCTTGGGGATTTGTATGGGCTTCCTACCTTGATTTCCCGGTCTGACCATGATTCATATTTGAAAGCAGCAGCGGTTTTCCCTTCCTTCACAAGGATGATGTTGCCCTTCCCGAACATTTCGAATACCAGGCTTGCGCGATCAAAATCAAATGATATTATACGGTCATTGTTGATTTGTTTTATTTCAAGGAGCCTGGCATTGTCAAGCTCTTTTTCCAGTTTTTGGACAAACTTGTCATGAGGCTGCGATTCTTCAATATATTTGGTAGTATGAAGACGAACACCAAGCTCGCAGAGAATTTCAAAAGTGCCGATCTTCATCCTGTAGATGCCATCTGCAATTTTCCTGATCCTGGAAAAGTGTTTTCCAACTGCCAGTGCTGAGAGTTCAGAGACCATATAGGAGTATTCCAGGTTCGTCATCTTGTGCATGGGATAAAGATGGATGTTGCCTGTTTTAAGATTTGCGAAATGCCGGAAGTTTTGCATCCCACTTGCGGGATGCATTGCTTTAAATAGGAGTTGAGTTATAGGTAGTGTATAAAAGAGAGGGAATATTATGGGTAGAAGAGAAGTAGAACAAAGTAGAAGAGATATTGTTAAGGATAGGCCAAAAAAGCGATTTCCTAAAGTTCCGAAAATGATTGGAGAAGGACTTCTTGTTTTGGGAATGGTTGGAACTCTGGGCGCTTGTGGTGCAAAGATGGCAACAACAGGCAGAGTAGAGCAATCATCAGGAGCAACATTAATTGAAAGAGAAGCTCTTCTTGAGAGCCAGGTCGTGCTTGCTCCAAGCAGCGATGGCAGGACACTGAGCGCAGAGGTTGTTGTATTTGAGCCATCTTCCAGCACAGGCAGAGAAAGTATCAGAGAGGTTATGGAAGGAATAGTAGAGGCTTGCAGGGATTCTGGAAATATGCAATCATGCATAAATGATCGGGCTATTGAGACAACTGGAAGAAGACAATTGGAAAACCCAACACTGGAATTTGAATATTATAACCGTGAAACAGGAGAATGGGAATCATTGAATGAGATGGGACTTGTCCAGGGAACTGATTGCGATATCTCAAATCTGGCGCCAGGGATCATCCGAGTAAGATTTAACGAAGCAGATGGAGTGAGATCAAGCTACACAGTGCATGAGATGATCCAGAATATTTCTCTTCGCGGAACTGCCGCGATCGCAGTACTTCAGTCAGGAGTAGAATCCGGGGGGCAGGTTCAGATCGACCATGAGCGGATTTCAGTAGACGGACAAAGGATGCTCAGGATATCCGCAAATGTTACCGGGGAAAACATGTACTTGTGGCTTCATTACCAGAGCATTGGAACTGAACAGCTTGTCCTAAATCCGAGATATTCTGAAACAAGCCAGCCAAGATATGTTGGAGTTGTAATGAGAAATATCACACTTACAGATGGTACGACTGGAGACTTTGTTGTCAGGGTTTATGGGAATGGCACAAGGCCCTCGCAGTCAGGGGAATTCTCGCCGATGGTCGAAAGTGACGGCAGGGTAAGACCTGAGAACGTCCTCTATCAGCTTGAATCCGGAGGGCTGGTTCCTGAATTAAATAGCAGGTATTCGGAAAACTTATCCGAAGCAGCAAAAACAAGCAGCTCCCCGAGAGATACAGTGCATGAGTATGGCGCAACAAGATCAGTCGTGCTGATACGCCAGGAATAATTTTTTCTTATTTATTAAATTGCCAAATGATGGCAATTCTTCTTATTTTTTTCATGTTTTGCAGAAAATACAGAAACAACTTTAATTAACCAGTTCTGTGTTAAATAGTACAAGGAAGTGAGTGGGCTTGCCATATCTTCTACCCCTAGAAAAAAGGCAAGCCAGCTGCTTCTCAAGTATCAGCATTGACCAAAGCCTCAAAAAAACAAATGACACCCATATGTCGATAGATTTTTTATAAAAAAAATCCAATGCTGGTGCTTTTTTTAAAAAACAACTTTAAATCGATTCGCTGTGAAAGATGATGATGGACATAGAGGCGAAGCTACTTGAGACCATCAGCAGCGATGATCTTGAGATTCAGATCAAGCAGAAAATCCTGTCATTTCACGGGTTTTTAACGCGTGAAGTTGCGCTTCGGCTCATTGCAAAGGAAAACGGACTTCTCAAAGAAAAGGAAAAGACATACAAGCTCTCTGAAATTCCAAAAGGGGAGAAAAAGATCTGCTTTACTGCAAATGTAAAGAAGATCTGGCCTGTTGCAGAATATTCTTCCGGAAAGAAGTCAAGAGTTGTTGAAGTTGAGGATGATATCGGCTCAAAGCCGCTGATTCTCTGGAACGATGATGTGAAGCTTGCCGGAAGGCTCAGGTCAAGGGACGTTCTTGAAGTAAAGGGAGCATATGAGAGGAACGGAGAGCTGCATTTTGGCTATAGCGGAAAATTGAAAGTGGTAAAGGCAGCACAGTTTACAAAATTGGACGAACTAAAAAACGGGGAGACGGTCCATGTCAGGGGAAAAATCAGCAAGATAGAAGGCTTTGATGCTTTTGTGCATGGAACAAATACTTCCAAGGCATTCTCATTCATGATAAAGGATGAGGGAGCAGAGCGCAGGGTCATAATATGGGAGAACACTGAGCGCGGAGAGCTTCTCAAAGAGGAAGATGAGGTTCTCATAGAAGATGGCCTTGTCAACAATGACAATATTGACCTGAGCTCTGATGCGAGAATTTTTGCAAGGAGAAACATGGTGATTGGAAACGTTACGAAACTTGAATGCGAGGGGGATGTCCTTGTTGCAGCAGTTGGAGAACGCGAGCTTACTCTGGAGAGGAAAAATGCGCTTCGGCTTCTTGGAGCTGAAGTTTCAGATGACATTCTTCTCTCGACAGTTGTCACGCTTAAAAAAGATGAGTTACTAAATAATAGGATAGCGCTTAAGGTGGAATCCGGCGAGGTGAAAAGATGCCTGCATTAAATTTGAAGGTTGCGGAAGCATTCCAAAATGACATAGGAAGAGGAATTGCCAGAGTAGATTCAAAGGCAAAAGCAAAACTTGGGGTCTCGACTGGAGACATCATAAAACTATCAGGAAAAAAATCAGCACTTGCAATTGTATGGCAGGCCCATCAGGATGACGAGGGGCTTGACATGGTGAGGATGGACGGTATCCTGAGGCAAAATGTAGGTGTCGGCCTTGGAGAAAAGGTCCAGGTTGAAACAGTCAATACAAAGGTTGCAAAAAAAATAGTTCTCGCTCCCCAGGAAGCTGTCAGATACTCTGTTGGCTTTGAACAGTATGTAAAAAAGAGGCTGATAGGAAAGCCGGTTCTCAAGGGAAACCTGCTTCCAGTTGGAATTTTCGGAACTTCAATTCCATTGATTGTAGCTCAGGTAATGCCGCAGGGTCCTGTTATGATCAGCGAAGAGACACAGGTGCAGATCAAAAAGGAGCCGATGAAGGAGATGAAGAATGTTCCGAACATCACATACGATGATGTTGGAGGAATCAAGGAAACGATCAAGAAAGTCCGCGAGATGATTGAGCTTCCGCTAAGGCATCCGGAGATTTTTGAAAGGCTTGGAATCGATCCGCCAAAGGGAGTTCTTTTGTATGGAGCCCCTGGAACAGGAAAAACACTTCTTGCAAAGGCAGTTGCAAATGAGAGCGATGCTAATTTCTATTATGTCGGAGGGCCTGAGATCATCAGCAAATATGTTGGTGAGAGCGAAGAGAGGCTTCGGAAATTATTTGCAGAAGCCCAGGAAAATGCGCCATCGATCATATTCATAGACGAGATAGATGCAATTGCACCAAAGAGGGAAGAGGTCACAGGCGAAGTTGAAAAGAGAATGGTCTCGCAGCTTCTTACAATAATGGACGGCCTCAAGGCGAGAGGGGAAGTCATTGTAATTGGCGCAACTAACAGGCCAGACTCAATA
>CAZYZZ010000092.1:0-4737 GCA_964651995.1 Microcaldota archaeon | reverse complement strand
AGCTTAATAAGAAAAAGCTCGATGATGTAGATTACTCAGATTCACTGTCCCGCCTCATTGGCGCAGGACCATCAACAATAGATATCCATGAGGGAGAAGAATGAAGGAAGAAAAGAAGTTAATTGAAGCAGCGCTCTTTATCAGCGGGAGGGAAATGTCTCTTGAAGAGCTTCGAACCCTCACTGGAATCGGCGCACTTGGCTATCTTCAAAATACTCTCTCTGAGATACAGGAAGAATATCATAATCGCGGAAGCGCAATCGAGATCATCGAAGTTGGCGGCAAATATGCAATGCGCGTGAGTAATGATTATATTGGCAAGGTAAAGGAATTTGCCCAGGATACTGAAATCAGCAAAAGCGCCCTTCGAACCCTTGCCTTTATCTCAAAGCATGACGGCATGCTCAAATCCCTCCTGGTCAAGAAAATAGGAACCCAGGCATATATGGATGTCAAGGAGCTTGTCCAGGCTGAATATATAAAGCCGAAAAAGGCAGGGCGAAGCTCCAAGCTTTTCCTGACCGAGAAGTTTAAGAAATACTTTGTTAGTGACTGATCTACCCTAAGCTAAGAGAGCTCCATTTCCGCGGAAATGCTTTGTGCTGATTCTTGATTATAAAGACTTTTTTTGATATTAGTTTATGGGGATGAATAGGGCATGGAGGTACAGACTTTATCCTTCAAAGGTTCAGCAACAGAAGCTAAATCATTATTTATATGAATGTAAAGATCTTTGGAATTTTCTTCTTGAACACACAAAAATGCACTATAAAAAGACAAGAAAATTCCCTACAAGAAAAGAACTTTATCTTCTAACAAAGGAAAAAGGAATCTTTTCACAAGTCGCCCAGAATGTTGCATATCGACTTACAAATTCTTTGAAACGATATGCTGCAAAAAAGAAGGCAGAAAAAAACGTTGGTTTTCCAAGGTTCAAACAAATCGATAGAATGAAATCATTTACTTACCCTCAGTTTGGCTTCAAACTTGAAGAAAAACTAGAACTTTCAGATATAGGAAACATCACAATCAAAAAACACAGGAGCATAAAAGGAAAAATTAAAACCCTAACTATAAAAAAAACTCCTTCTGGGAAATGGTTTGCTATATTTACTTCTGAGATTAAACAAGTAGCAATAACGAAAAAACAAATTGTAGCAGTAGGAATCGACCTTGGGATAGAACGTTTTGCTTCTTTGAGCGATGGAACAATTATTGCAAATCCAAGGAATTTTAAGCGGGTAGAACGAAGGTTAGCAAAAATTCAAAGACAATTCTCTAAGAAAAAGAAAGGAAGCAAAAACAAAAGAAAGGCTAGAATTAAGGTTGCAATTACTTATGAAAAACTAACAAATAGAAGAAGGGATTTTCTTCATAAATCTAGCAGAGAACTAGCCAATAATTACTCTCTTATTGCAATAGAAAAACTTGATGTTACTGCGTTGTCTAAAGGTTTCCTGGCAAGACACGTATTAGACTGCAGTTGGGCAGAATTTTCTAGTATGCTTCAGTACAAAGCGGAAGAAGCTGGTTCTGAAGTTATACTAGTTGATCCTGCTCAGACTTCTTCGAATTGCAGTGGCTGCGGTCTAATACAAAAGAAAACACTTGCAGAGAGGTGGCATGAATGCTCATGTGGGTTTTCCATGCACAGGGATCTCAATGCAGCAAGAAATATACTTAAAAGAGCTATCTCGAGATCGATTGATCGTCCTCAAAATAGTTGCAAGTATAAATTCCTATCTACCGCCGGAACGGTGGGAAGCAACGCCTGTGGAGAAGAAACCTCTACCTATTATAAACCTAATGGGCAAGTATCTTCTAGGAAGCAGGAAGCTTAGTAATGGCTGTTCACGAAGTATTTTGTTCAAGAATAGATTTTTCTTATGCCGAGATCGCATAAAGTCTTGTAGTGATTTTCACGCAAGGCGTGAAATCCGGTAGTGCGCCGGTCTTGAAAACCGGTCCCTTTGGGATTGCAGGTTCAAATCCTGCTCTCGGCGATTTTTCTTATTCTATGAAGCTTGCTCCAACATAGCTTCCAATCAGGAATGTTCCTAGAATAACGATCAGTGCAATTCCTATATGCTCTGCAATGACATGTGCCGGATTCTCCCCATTGCTCCTTGCAATTGCATAGCTCAGGACTGCAAGGCAAGAAAGTCCCCATACAACACTGACAAGTATGGCAGTTGGGAGGTCCAGGACAAGCACTGGTATGACGAAAGTCAGCGCAAAGAGAAATTTTGCTGCAAAAGTAGATAGAGTAGCCTCCCATACAGATTTTCCGTCTGTCTTCTTTGATTCTTCTGAAATATGGATCCCTAGTGAATCTGAGAGTGCATCGCCAACTGCAATCATCAGTATTCCGCCAAGAACTACTACCTTGGAATGTGTTGTGGAATCAAGACCAACCATCAGTCCAAGTGTTGTAATGATTGCAGAAGTCAGTCCAAATGCGATTCCTGTCCTGATTGAATTTTTTAGCATTGGCACTATAACGTTCGCAAGATTATTAATTTTAAGTTTGAGCAAGAATTATCTTGGGCATCCATTCTTCAACCAGTAATAAGCTTGAAGTATTCGCTCTCCAATATCACTTCCAGTCCTGGTTATTGGTTGGAAACAATCTCGTGCATAACTCAGGATATCCTGATATCCAAAACATGCTTCTGGAGGATCCACCCTGGGCTCTCCATAATAACACCTAATTTTGTCTCTTGATCCTTCATCAGATCCGCAATAATCTGAAGTTATGGTCCAGCTCTCGAAAAATCCATATGTCATACATTGTCCATTTGAAAATGCAACCGGACATGTCCCGACTCCTCCTCTAGTATCCCTGTTTGAAGAATTCCATGATCCATCATAAGAGCGTGCTGCGATATATATTGCCAGATCATCATTTTTTGCATGGTTTTTCGAGTCCCAGTTCAGCATTCCTTTGCTGTGTAGATCATCTATCTCAAGGTATGCCAGATCAAGCTGCGCTCCAAGGACTGCTGTTCCAAGGCAGATTGAGTCATCTGCCTTGAATGGATTAAACTCGCCACTGCATTCCTTTGCCGGATGCAGATTCAGGTTTTTTCCAATGATGCTTCTTCTAAATATGTCAAGGTAGGCTCCATCAGTACTGTCAATTCTTGCTTTTGCTGGCCAGAATTCATGGGGTGGTGTGAGTGTTTGCATTATTCCAAGTCCAAGCCATCTCCAGTCCGGTGGATTGCTTGAGCTGTTTACTACTTTTGCACTGCAAGTTCCTGAAGGGTCCCACATCTCATCATATCCGCGGTCATATCCTTCATCTTTTCCTGGTCCTGGCTGGAAGCAAAATGGTCCGTTATAGCCTTCTCTGCATACTTTTGCAGCGGCACATGGATCAAAGTCGCTTTGAACAATTATCATTGCCCTGACAAGAATTGGATCTAGGTTATGGGCCTTTGCATGATGTTCAATGTCATAAGAGTAATCCATACAATATCGCTCTGGCACAGGTCCATCTATAACCTTTAAATTAAAAGCAGGCATTAATCGCCTTCTCTCAGGTTCTTTCACTTCACGTCCTTTAGTATTTCCTGGCCGCTCTATCTGAACAACTGGAACCTGCGCCTCTGGTGTTCTGCGAGTAGCTCCATTGCCGCAACTATTGGTGCAGCTCATCAAAGCAGCTGCCGCAAATACGACTGCCGCATTCCTTAATCCTGATCCCCTCCTTGCTCTTTGCCTCATAATTATACCCCTTAATAACCATTAGAGTACTATATTTACAACACTTTATATTGATTATGATTGCCTCTCTCTGTTAGATGCACAAGCAAAAAAGAGAAATTTTATCCGCAAAGCCTAACGATTAGTTCATCATCTGGGGGATGAATGAGCAAGCCGGCAGACTTTGCTCTGGACAAGTATTAACACAATATATGTCTTTATATAAATTAGCTTTCCAATATCTCCAAGGGTGAAACTATGAATCGAATTGTGACGGAACTTTTTTTAGAAAAACCGAGTTTTGAGGAGGTTTCTAAAGTAGCAAAATCTTTGGAAGAGGAGCAGGTAAAAACAATATTACTTCCACCGGAAAACCGTGGAATCAACACTCATCTTGTAGTGGAGAAAGCTGACATCGAAAAAACAAGGGAAAAATTAAACTCACTATCAGTTCCATTCCAGGAAAAAGACGTCATGCTGATCAGGCTTGAAAACAGGCCGGGAACAATGGCTGAAGTTGCCATGAAGGTCTCAAACTCAGGCGTAAATCTGACATATGCGTTCTCAGTTACCATGGATGAAACATATTCATTTGTGCTTCTTGGATCTGACGACAATGAAAAGGCCCTGAGCGTACTCTAGGCCCTTCTATCTATTATTTCCTCAGCATCTGGTCCAGTTCCGATTAATGTAACTGGAACATCCAGTTCTTTTTCAACTTTTTCGATAAATGCCTTTGCCTCGTTTGTAAGATCCTCGTATTTCTTGACTCCTGCATTTCCGGGGAATCTGACGTCTACTTTTGTAATTGCAATCTGGGTTGCTCCATTTACGTTTGCAGCAAGCCTAAGCTCGTCATAGTGCAGATCCGGAGAAGTTCTTCTTGGCCTTCCTGTTACTGTACCATATTCCTGCATGTCCTTTGACTTTGCTTCTTCCTCTTTTATCTCACCGCCAAAGGGCCCTTCGCCAACTCTTGTTGTATATGATTTTATGACCATGATCACATCATCAATTTTTGTTGGTCCG
>CAZYZZ010000091.1:0-4738 GCA_964651995.1 Microcaldota archaeon | reverse complement strand
TTGCACCAAATTTCTTGAAGTTTACTTTCATGGTTTCACGGAGAGAAACAGGGATACTAATAATATAAATATATGTTAAGTGAGAGATAATGATGAAAGAAGGGACGATTTTCGTACTGGCATACTTACTGCTTCTGCCACTTGCCATATATGCTGCCATGGTCATTTCATCAGAGCTCGGGATAGACAGTATGTGGCTGATGGGCTTTGCACTTTCAATAGCATCTGCAACTGCATACAAGTACCTTCCAAAAAAAGGAAAGGCAAAGAGGGCAATGGGAGTTGCATCTTTTGCATTCTGGCTGTTTTTACTGATAGATGTCTATACGCGCTCTGGATTTGATGCGGTTGTGTTCATAATGTTCGTATTCAGCTCATTTGTAATGTATCTGATGGCAATAGAAAAGGATTAATAGCCTAGGAAACGATAGATTATGTACTATTTGTGAGGCGAGATTAAGATGAAAATTGCAATAAGCGGATTTGGAAGAATCGGGAAATCATTTCTTAGAGCAGCAATTGCCCAGGGAGCCCTTGGCAGGGAATTTGATATCGTTGCAATAAACACAAGAAGCGATGTCAGCGGGCACGTTCACATGTTCAAATATGATTCTGTTTATGGAAAATTCGATGGAACCGTGGAGGGAAAAGGAGATGAATTTATCGTCAATGGATACAAGATCAAATGGGTCCAGGAGACAAATCCGGAAAAACTTCCATGGAAAGAGCTTGGAGTTGATATTGTGCTTGAGAGCACAGGAAAATTCAGGTCCAAGGCAGATGCTGCAAAACACCTTGAAGCAGGAGCAGGAAAAGTTTTGATCTCGGCTCCTGGAAAAGATGTTGATGCTACAATTGTTCCGGGAGTAAATGACGAGCAGATGAGCGAGGATAAGAAGATAATCTCACTGGCCTCATGCACTACAAACTGCCTTGGCCCCATTGTAAAGGTAATCGAGAGGGAATTCGGAATTGAAAGCGGATTTCTGAGCACAATCCATGCATATACCAATGACCAGAAGATCGTGGATGGAAGCCATAAGGATCTTCGAAGAGCAAGAGCTGGTGCAGTGAATATCATTCCTACGACAACAGGAGCAGCAAAGGCAATAGGAGAGGTCATGCCAAATCTCAAGGGAAAGATGGATGGTGTTTCGTTCAGGGTTCCTGTTCCAGATGGATCAATGAACGACATAGCCCTTGTACTGAAAAAAGAAGCAAGTGTGGATGAGATCAATTCTGCACTAAAGAAGGCCTCTGAAAATGAGCTCAATGGAATTCTTGGATATACCGAAGAGCCTTTGGTATCCTCAGATATTATAGGGGACCCCAGATCAGCTATTGTGGATGGAAACCTTACAAAGGCAAAGGGAAAGCTCGTGAAAATCTCTGCATGGTATGACAATGAATATGGATATTCCAGCAGGCTTGTCGACTTTGTAAAATCACAGGCCACGGCTTGAGAGATGTTTATAAGCCTTTCCTGCTTATCATAATTCGATGGCAGTTGGACTAGAAGTTGTAGCATCAAATATAGCTGGATTTCTCTCAGCTATTGCGCCAGTAATCTCAATAATTCTAATTATTCTTGGAGGAATTATATACGGAATTGCACAAACCCAGCCCCCTGATTCGAGGGGAAAATGGCAGGCAGCCGCGATTAGTATTGTTATTGGCGGATTCATAGTAGGTGCAATTGCAGGTGCTGCATCATTCTTACAAGAACAATCTTCAGGTTTGCTTAAACCTGTATAATTTCTTCTTTTTTGATGTGATTTTCTTTAGAGTAGAGATATTGCTGTCCGCGGAAATAAACCCTCTCTAGCTTTTAATAAGTTGAAAATCCTATCCCTTAGTATATACTTATAGTATATGTATATACTTAGGGGCTTTGGCCAAGGAGGGTTTTGATATGAAAGAAAGTGAAGTAAAGTTGAATGATGAGGGATTTGAAGAAATCAAAGTAGGGAAAGAATCAAGTTCATCCGGAGCAGGCAGTGAGTCTGGCTCCAATAGACCTGATATGAGGGTTGTTCAGGCAGACAGAGACAAGGATGGGAATGTTGTCTATTCCAATGTAGGTGGCATGTGGAAGAATGTTTCGAAGAACGGGAATGATTTTTATACGCTTAAAATAGGACAGCTGAAGCTGCTTGTGTTCCCGAACAACAAGTGAGGCGGTAGATTATGGCAGACGAAAAGAAGAAATATTACAGGGATTTGGAAGACCTTCCTGGAGTTGGAGAGGTTACTGCAGAAAAACTGAGGGCAAGTGGATATGGTGAATTTTCAAGCTTGGCCGCAGCAAACCCGCACGAAGTGGCAGAGGCAGCTGGAATGGGAGTTGAATCTGCAAAAAAGGCAATTGATGCTTCAAAAACAATGGTAGAGATAGGCTTTGAAACTGCAGATAATGTATTTGAGAGGAGAAAATCAATCAGCAAGATCACTACGAATTCAAAGGCCCTCAATGAGCTTCTTGGAGGAGGAGTTGAGACCATGGCAATTACTGAGATGTATGGAAGGTTCTCAAGCGGAAAGAGCCAGCTGGGCTTCCAGCTTGCAGTAAATGTGCAAAAAGCCCCGGAGCAGGGGGGCCTTGGCGGTGGAGTGCTTTTCATAGATTCTGAAGCAACATTCAGGCCAGAGAGGATAGTGCAGCTTGCAGAATCAGAGGGAATGGATCCGGATAGCGTCCTGAAGAACATACATGTTGCAAGATCAGAAAACAGCGATCACCAGATTATTCTGCTTGAGAGGAGCAGTGAGCTGATTGAAAAGAACAATATCAAGCTTATTGTGATTGATTCTCTCACTTCGCACTTTAGAGCAGATTATCTGGGGCGAGGCGCTCTTGGCGAGAGGCAGCAGAAGCTGAACAAGCATGTTCATATGCTTCAAAAACTCTCGGAAAAGTACAATCTGGCAGTGTATGTGACCAATCAGGTCATGGATAATCCAGGAATTTTATTTGGAGATCCTACAACTCCGATTGGCGGTCATGTACTTGCCCATATGTCAACATACAGGCTGTACGTTAGGAAGAGTAAAGGAGAAAAGAGAATTGCAAGATTAGTTGACTCTCCAAATCTTCCTGAAGGAGAGGCAGTATTTACAGTCGGAGCCAAAGGCGTCTCCGATTAAATACCGCCAACTGCCCACAGTGAAACTACTACCAAAAACCCTAGCAATGCATATACCGCCTCATCACTCTGAAACGGAAGTGCAAGTACATTAACAGCGCTCATACTCTCCAACCCAAAGCTCTGTGAAGGTTACAGATCCAACTGTTTTTTCTCCACAGACTTTTGCTACTTCAACAACTGACATTTTATCCCCCCATTAGGAAAAGCAGCAATGTGCCGTCTCTCCCACCTGTACTATGTCTAACATTTGTTTTATTTATATTTTTTCCACAAAAAGATAGTGTAAAAATCATTTCTTATAAAAGAATATTGTTAAATTTAACACAAGCCACCTCGAAAAAATGTATTTTTACTGAAAAATAGTAAAATAGTTAGTATAAATGGTCTAAAAGGGGCTGAAATTGTTGGTTATAACATTACAATGTTTAGATCAACTTTACCAACCAAAACTTTAAATATGTGTTAACACATAATACAAATAGGTGAGATAATGGTTAATATGACGCTTTCAATACCAGAAGACCTCTACAAAGAGATGATGTCCCACTCAGAGCTCAAATGGAGCGATGTTGCCAGGCAGGCTTTTGAGAAGAAGGTCAGGGAGCTGCATTGGATGGACGAAGTGCTGAAGAACAGCCAGGTGACAGAAGAAGATGCAGAGAGGCTAGGTCATGATGTTAAAGCTAAAATGAGAAAAAGGTTCTCAAAATGAGGTTAGTTGTAGATACTAACAGAATCATCGCTGCATTAGTGAAAGATGGAGTTTCAAGAAAAATCATCAGCCACTTCGATGGAGAACTGATTACTATTGGCTTTTCAATGGAAGAGCTGGGCATTCATAAGAAAGAGATCCTCAAGAAAGCAAAAATCTCTGAAAGAGATCTTGAGATGATTATTGATAAACTCTTTTCGAAAATGACTGTTCTTGATGATAAAGTAATTGATAGATACATGGGCAAAGCACAAGAAATTATGGGAGGTATTGATTCGGCAGACGCGCCATTCATTGCAGCTGCTTTGGCAACCAAAGCCCCAATTTGGAGTGATGACAAACACTTCCAGAAACAGGATAAGATCAAGGTTCTGACGACAAAAGAGCTTATTGAAACTCTGAAATCGAAATCAGCTTAATTAAAATTTATGTGATTTCTCCGGCCTAGTTTCCAAAACATTGGCATCTGCTTGGGAAGAGCCATCAATTTTCGGAACCTTCTTGAATTCCTTCTTCGGTTTTTTCTGTTTCATCATATATGCCCCCATAACAGCAAGCACTGCCAAAGCAGTTATTCCAAGAACAATAAGCGGAGTATCGTCGGAATCTTCATTAGACTCCAATTCTTTGGCTATTAGTGAACCTGCACGGAGGGCGTTGATGTAATCTCCAGACTGATGCATTTGCTCCATCGAACGAAGCTTTTCAAGCACCTCGCTTCGTTTTTGATCATTAAGATCAGATTGTTGCAAAAGAGATAGTATCAGAGAAGTTTTGGCAGAGCTTTGAGTCTCCAGTGATGAGAGAGTATCCTGCATGTGTAGCTTGCTCTTATTTAATGCAGAAAGTTTAATGGAGAAAAGCCTTGGATCTGATTCAA
>CAZYZZ010000090.1:0-4792 GCA_964651995.1 Microcaldota archaeon | reverse complement strand
TGGACATCTCCCTTTGCAGTTGAGATGATCTCGCTGGCAAGAGCTTGTGCAAGTGATTTTGGCTTGTTGAATGCGCCCATAAGAGCAGAAAGTGCAATGTTTCTAAGTGCCATGTCAAGCCTTCTTGTTGCTGAAACATCAACTGCAATCTGGTAGCTGACACCACCGTGTGAAACACGTGTTACATCCTCTCTTGGAGCAGAATTCTCAAGAGCCCTGATAAGAACCTGGACCGGGTTTTCCTTGGTCTCTTTTTCAACTATGCCAAGTGCCTCATCGACTATCTTGAGTGATTTGAGCTTTTTTCCCTGCATCCTTCCCTTTGTTCGGATAACCTTTCCTGATGTCTTTTCACCGGTTCCTCCTCTCATCAGCTTGTTTGCAAGCCTCTCAACAATGTTGACTTCCATCTTACCAAGTGTTTTCTTTGCATTCCTCCCAAAAGTGTGGGGAACTGCAATTGGCGAGAGTGAAATGGTCTGAGCAAGGCTCAAATCCTTTATCTCAAGTTTTTCAAGTGAATATTTGCCAAATAGTTTGTCCATTAAAATCATCTCTTAGGCTTCTCCTTCTTGCCCTTTCGAAGCATCTGAAGGTCTGCTCCGTTTACAGCAACGACCTTGTACCTGACACCAGGCATAGATCCCATCTGTCCTCTTTGGGAACCTCCAAGGCCGGCCAGTGTAACCTGGTCGTGCTCATCGATATAGGTAATTGCCTTGTTCCTAGGTGCATGTGCACTGACAACTTTACCATTTTTCAGAAGCTGGACCTTTACACATTTGATAAGTCCAGAGTGAGGCTGTTTCTGCTCAAGAACAATCTTTTCAAGTACGATTGCATCGGCTTGCGGAGCACCTTCCAGTGGATCATGCTTTTCCTTAAGCCTGAGTGTTCTTCTTTTCCATTTTTTAGAGAGCCAGCGCTGACCTTTGCGGCGCCTTTTCATATTCCTTCCGGCGAATTCGCCATTTCCTCCTTTTCCCATTAATACACCTAGTAATAAAACTCAAATATGAGTAGAGACTATTCTAGTACTGAGAAGGTTTTATAAAGTTTATGACAGGGTTTCATTTATGGTCTCCAAGTTTCTCTATGCATTCTCAATGTCGGACATGGTTCCGATTATTGAGATGCAGCGTCTTGCTGCAAGCCAGGTGGCAATAACTGCATTCAATGACAGGAGCCTCATGCATGAGACCTTGATGAAACTGCAAAACAGCGCCAGGCAGGCTTCTGTCATGGCAGAGGCTGAGACAGCTTCTGTTTCAAATGCCCTTGAACACAATGCCAAGGGCCAGTCGATCCGCACATACAGCCTCACCTATTATAATCCAGAGACCAATGAGACTGAGGTGATTGCGGAACATGCTGATGTCACTGTCAGGGATTATGCCAAGGCAATGATTGAGGAGTCAATGGGATCTGCATCTGCAATTCCTCTCTACCAGTACATCGGAAGTCCGATTGTCAGAGAAGAGATAATCCCCTGGAAGCTTGAGAAGATCCTTGCTGAGCGCGAATACGGAACTCCTCCTTCTGCAGGAGGTGGAGCTGCTGTTGTCCCAATGCGTGTCATCATCCAAAAGTCGCAGGAGCGTAAAATAGCAAAAGATCGGGAGGAAGAGATCAAGGCAGCAGTTGCAGAGGCAGTTCTGAGAAAGGAATCAAGCGAACTGAAGATTGTCGAGGAGATCCTTCTTCTGGAAGCAGCGATTGACGCTATCAGCCATGGAGATGATCTTGACAAGATTCTTGATAAACTGCCTCCGCTCTCAAGAGCAAGATACCTTATTGCACTGAAGAAAAAGCACTTTACAAGAAAACAGCTGATCAACATGCTTCTTCGCGATGCCCTTTTCCTCAAGAAAATAAAGAAAAAACTAGAACTATTTACCCTAGATGATCTTCTTGATATGGTAAAGATATTAAGAAAAATGACTACTTCTTAGACCTGATTTCCTTTCTCTTTGGTCTGAGGTATTTTGAACCGCAGTTCCTGCACTTGCTTACGCTTTTCTTATTCCTGCTTTTGCACCTGAGGCAAATCTGTGTGTTGGCGATTTCTAAATCAGCTTCTGGAAACTTTCCCATTGTGTACACCTAAATTAGTAGGTTGTTAATGTTATATATTGTTTTTAAACTTGCCCATTTCCATTAATTATCCGGTTCGGTGCAGAAATGGAAGTGATCATACGCAATTATCTCCCTGAAGATGGCCCAAAGGTCGCAAGCATCTACAAGAGCGCCATTGAAACCCTGAAAAAGAGCAGCGGGGGAGAGCATGATGATTCATCGATCAACAGGATTCTCAGCTCTACAGACAAAAAAATCCTCTCCGACCTTTTTTGCAGGAATGACATTGTCCTTGTTGCTGATGCAGGCGGGGATGCAGTAGGATTTACAAGCTTTTCAAATCGTCTTATTGACCGAATTCTCAAGAGCGCCTATGGCTCCAACACCTACGTTGCTTCTGAGTTTCAGCGGGGAAAGATGGGAGTCAATGTCGGCAGGATGCTGGTTGATGAGAGGCGGAAGCTGATAGCAAAAATGAACCACCGCAAATACTATTCCTATTCCACTCCTGAATCTGTCAGATTCGGAAAAAAATGCGGGGTTAAATACTATCCATTGCATAATACATATTCACTGAACAGCAGCTTGGCGCTGCACTATTATGAGATGATATTGCGCCCAAGCCCTCTCAACAGGATAAGGTTTGAGCCTTATCTGTTTGAGCTTAGCATATTATTTGGAAAATTCATCAACAAACTCAAAGGAAGATAATATGAATCCTCTTGAAGTATTCTGGCAGTTTCTCACCCTTCGATCCGAGCAGTGGAAAGATCCTTCTGAAATTGAGAAAATCCAGGCAAAAAAGCTTCGGCAGATTCTCTCCTCTGCATCAAAAACCGAATTTTACAATGGAAGGCTCTTTGGCATTTCTCCGGATAATTTCCATGAGCTTCCCATAACATCCAAGGCAGATGTCCAGAAAAATCCAGATTCATTCCTCAATCCAGATGTTCCGGTTGCAGCATGTACCAAAACCTCAGGCTCAACTGGAACCCCGATGGCCATTTCTCTTGATAATGCTTCGCAAGTCCATGAAATTGCAATGCGTGCTCTCTCTACAACTGAGTTTGGATTTGGTCCTTTTGACAAATTCGCGATTTTCGGAGTTGACAGGAAGCCTGCTCCAATGCATCGTTCTCTTCCAGGAACATACCAGTCCGTTTTTTTCTCGATCTTTGATGATCCGATGAAAAACTATGATGATCTTCGAAAATCAAAAGCAAACATAATAGGCTGGTATCCATCCACAATCACGAGCCTTGCCAGGATCAATGCAGAGAGCAGGGATCCAATCAGGCTCAAGGCAGCCTTTTGCGGAGGAGAGCCACTGACAAACGCTGCCCGCAAATTCATATCTGATTCATTTTCATGTGAAGTATTCAACCACTATGGCCTTGCTGAATTCTCAACAGTGGCATTTGAATGTCCCAAGCACAAACTCCATGTCAATACCAGCCTTCTTGTTGAAATCCTTGGTCCGGATGGAAAGCCTGTTTCTGATGGCATTGGGGAGGTTGTGATAACATCTCTTCATAACAAGGCAATGCCGCTTCTTCGCTATGCAACAGGGGATTTTGCCAGCTGGGGCTCCTGCTCCTGTGGAAGGGGCTCTGTGGTCCTCAAATCCGTCAGGGGCAGAAAGGATGATCTTATTGTTCTTCCAAGCGGCAGGCTCTGCTCTTCTCTTAACATCAATCGTATGGATGCTCTTACCTATCTCCTTGAATTCAAGATAGTTCAGGAGAAAAAGGATCTTTTTGTTTTTCATTATGTTCCAAACGGCAAGGATATCTCCCCCTCCCAGAGACAGGAGATAGCTGATATGATACAGAAAGGATGCCTTGGCGAGATTGTTACTGTGGAATTTGAAAAATCAGATTCACTTCAAAAGGGAAAATCCGGAAAGCTGAGCACAGTAGTCTCAAAGGTCATTCCCAAGGAAAGCCAGGAATATGATCTCTGGAATGCAGATCATTAGTGTTTTTAATTTTGGCATCCCAATCGTGTTTAGACTATTTTTAATTGGTGAATTATATGGGAACAAAAGGAACTGAGATTGTCGGAATGGATGTTGCAAAACTTATTGACCTGCTCAACAAGGCACTTGCAGATGAATGGCTTGCATACTACCAGTACTGGGTTGGCGCAAAGGTCGTCAAAGGCCCTATGAGGCCTCAGGTTGAAGCAGAGCTCCTTGAGCATGCAGAAGAAGAGCTCAAGCATGCAAACATGCTTGCAGAGAGGATAGTCCAACTTGGCGGAACACCACTACTCAGCCCTGAAGAATGGAGCAAGAATTCAGGCTGTGGCTATGAAGCTCCAAGTGATCCTCATGTGAAGGCGATCCTTGAGCAGAACATAAAAGGAGAGCAATGCGCAATTGTCACTTATCACAAGATTCTCGAAGAAGTCAAGCTTGGAAATGATCCGATCACCTTCAACATGGTCAGGAAGATCATGGAGGATGAGGTCGAGCATGAGCATGACCTTGAAGACCTCAAAGAAGACATTGACCTAATCAAATAATATTTTTTTAATAATTAGTAGATTCTGCATCCTGCAAGGGATGCAAACAATCTTTTTTTGATCAACCTTTTTCATAAAAAGGTTGTGCAGGAAGAAGGATTCGAACCTTCGAAGGCACTAAGCCAATGGGTCCTAAACCCATCGCATTTGACCGCTTTGCTATTCCTGCATAGGAAAGTCTTCTTTACTT
>CAZYZZ010000089.1:0-4812 GCA_964651995.1 Microcaldota archaeon | reverse complement strand
AATTAATCCACAAAATCAGTGCAGGGATTGTTTATGGACATTAAATTAATGAAAAGGCTCTCGGAAGCAGATGGAGTAAGCTCCCAGGAGGATGGGATTGCCAGGATCATGGCAGAAGAATTCGGGAAAAGAGGGCTGAAAGTTGAGGTGGACAGCTTTGGAAACGTGATTGCATATAAGTCAGTTTCGAAAAATCCGCTTGTCCTTGGAGCTCACATGGATGAGATAGGACTGATGGTCAAACACATTGATTCCAAGGGATTTGTCAGGTTCATGAAGATCGGCGGGATTGATGATAGGACGCTGGTAAACCAGCAGGTTCTCATAAGGACAAAAAAGGGCCTGGTTACAGGAGTCATTGGAAGCAGGCCTCCGCACATCATGAAAATGGAAGAGCGAAAAACAACAATAGAATACAAGAACCTGTTCATTGATGTTGGAGCCTCAAGCGACAAGGAAGCTGTAAAGATGGGAATAGAGGTTGGCGATACGGTAACATTCTCAACAGAGTTCAAAGAGCTTGGCAAAAAAATGATGACAGGAAAGGCCCTTGACAACCGACTTGGATGTTATGTGCTTCTTCAGCTTGCAAAAGCGCTTCCGAAGAACGTGATACTTATCGGAACTTCCCAGGAGGAAGTTTCCACTCTTGGAAAGGGGGCAAAGATTGCAAGCTACAAGCTTGATCCAAGAACATTCATTGCAGTTGACACTACAATTGCAGGAGACCATCCAGAGCTAAAGCCTCATGATGCTCCTGTTTATCTTGGCAAGGGGCCTTGCATCGTACTTGTTGAAGCAGGAGCACGGGGAAATGTCGCTGAGAAGCAATTAGTGAAAAAAATACTTGACCTTGCAAAAAAGGCAAAGGTTCCTGTGCAGCTTGAAGTAATCGATGGCGGCGCAACAGATGCAGCATCAGTTCATAATATGAAGGGAGGAATTCCAAGTATCGGGATATGCATACCAACAAGATACATACATTCGACAGTTGGAGTTGCATCTTCAGAAGACGTGGAGATGGAGCTGAAGCTGCTTAAGAAAGTAATAACATCCCTCTAGGAGAAAGAAAATGAAAAAGGATTGGAAGGATTTGAAAGGACTGATCCACAAGGCAGATGTCATTGTGGAAGTTGTTGATGCAAGGGATCCGGTAGCAACCAGGCTGCCTGTTGCAGAGCGCATGTCAGGCTCCAAGCGCCTTTTTATTGTAATGAATAAGAGCGACCTGACAGAGAGGAAAACCAGCCTGAAGAACGGAATGATGCTGAGTGCGAAAAATGCAACAGAAAAAGACAGGAAAATGCTGATTGAAAAAATTCTTGAGAGAACAGAAAAAAGACCGGCAAGGGCCCTGTTTATAGGATATCCCAATGTGGGGAAAAGCTCGATCATAAACCTTCTTGCAAGAAAAAAGGCAGCAAGAGTAGCTCCAGTTGCAGGAACAACAAAAAATGTCCAGTGGATAAACATCAGCGATGAGCTTAAGGTAACTGACTATAGGGGAGTCTGGCCGCAGGCTGAAAAAAGGGAGGATCTTGCCAGGAAAGGCGCAATAGAGCTTCAGAAGGATGCAGAAGTCTATGCCCACCAGTTCGCAGAGAGAATCATGAAAAGCAAAAGACTCCAGGCATGGGCGGAGGAGAAATTTGATATTGAAATCAAAGGAGATGAAAGTGCAGAAGAATTGCTCTTGATGGTTGCAAAGAGAAGAAACCTCTATGTTAAAGGCGGCGGACTGAACCTGGAGGAAACAGCAAGGATAGTTGTTCGGGCAATGAAAGAAGCTCCGGAGATATAGGTAAGCAAAATGTCCAGAAAAGATAATGAGACCATAAACAGATTCCTTTCTGATTTTGCAAGGGAGCTGAAGAGTGAAAAGCAGATAGACTTTGTCCTTTTGTTCGGAAGCGCTGCCAGAGGAGAGTTCCAGGTCGGAATAAGCGATATTGACCTTATCATCCAGGTAAAAAACAAGAAGGACATCAAAAGGATTGAGAAAAAGGCAGAGGAGATATTCTGGAGGCTTGATAGGAAACACAAGACAGGGCTAAAGGAAGTCTGCTCAACCGGAAGAAGCGACATATTCAGTATTTTTGAAAAGCAGGTGAAGCTGTATAAGCCGTTTGAAGTTATAGGGCCAAAGGACATCCTTTGGAAACAGGGAAAGATAGACAGCTCTGCACTCGGGGTCTTTGCAGCGCTTGCTCCAGTAAACCAGTTTGCAAAAAAAGTGAAGGCAGAAGGAAGGATACTCGTTGGCAGGAATGTGCTTGAAGAAATAACAATAAAGGAAACCCTCTCAGACAAGGTCAAGGCAATGATCCTGCCTTATGTACTCTCGATTTTTTCAATAATAGTATCTGTTTTTTCTACAGAAAAAGGGCTCAAATACGCGACCAAGGCAGTTCTCTATGCCATAGATGACCAGCTTGCAGTGATGGAGGAGAGAACAGCAAAAAAAGCATCACTGAACCTGAGGATACTGAAAACAGAACTTGGAGGGTACTACAGCATAAGGCTTGCAAAAGAAGCGCTTTATGTGAAAAAAAACTTTGAAAAGGTCAAGAGAGAGTGGGGCTTTATTGACAAGTTCTCATTCTGCATGCAGGCTCCGCCCTACATAGCATACAATAATTTCCTCAGCGCAGTCAATTATATTCTAAAATTTTGTCGGAATCTAAGGAAATGAGTGGTAGGTTTATAAACATCAGGATATAATTATTATATCATGCAGCAGGTTATTGAAAGGGCAGGCCGGCCCATAGAAAAAAAGGGCAATGGACCGAAAAACCCGATGAATGAAGGTCCGATGAGAAAACAGGTAAGGATACTGGTTGTTGATGATTGCCACAGCCTGAGAAGGACAATTGCACTTCTGATAAGATCAGCTGGACATACTGCAATTGAAGCAATAAACGGTGCTGAGGCAATAGAGATAGCCAAAAGAGAAAAAGTTGACATGATAATAACTGATTTCAATATGCCTGTGATGGGAGGCGAGGATTTAATTCTCCACATGAAAAGAATAGATCCTACAATTCCTATTGCAGTTGTAACTGCCAATGAGGATAGGGATGTAGAGCCAAGGCTATTGGGAATTGGAGCTTGCAAAGTGATAAAAAAACCATTCACATCTGAAGATATCCAAGGTGTAATTGAGAGGAATGTTTAATGCAAGTTAAGAGGGAAGCTGCAAAAGAGCAGGGCGGGAAGGAAAAAATCAGAGTGCAGCCAAAAAGTGAAGGAATCCGAAAAAACATCACAATACTAGTTGTCGAAGACGATGATGGCTGCAGGAATTCGATTGTGAGAATACTTGCAAAAGAATTCAAAGTCAAAACTGCCAGAAATGGACAGGAAGGACTTGAGAAATACAAGGAAGGCGAAATAGATGTTGTAATAACCGACCTTCGAATGCCGATTATGGATGGATTTACACTGCTCATGGAATTGCAGGACCTTGATCCTGAATCAAAGGTCATTGTTGTAAGCAGCCTCATAACAGCAGAAAATTCAGAAATGTTGAGTGATGCAGGGGCAAAGAACATCATGAAAAAACCATATGACCTGGAAGAGCTGCATCGTGCAATAGTGAGTTTGGCCGGCAGCTGATTTTGAGTTAAAGCTTATAAAGAATAAAAGCAAATGTAGCTCATGCGCACATATGTCAAAGGCTCGCGTGCCGAACGTGAGCTGATTGATTATTTTTCAAATAGCGGATTTTGCGTGATACGTGCTGCTGGAAGCGGAGTGAATTCCCTGAGTCCGGACATACTTGTTTTTAGAAGGGGAATCCAGATCGGGATTGAAGCAAAGGCATGGGAAAAGGAGAACCTGAACATTGACAGGGAGCAGTTTGAAAACCTGAAAAAATGGGAGGATATCAGCGGGATAACCTGCGTTGTCGGCTGGAGAAGAAACAGGCAGCCATGGTACTTTGTTCCACTATCCATATTCAAGGAAAATGCGAAAAGCTTTGGAATCAACTGGAAGAATGCACAGTCCCTTGGGAAAAAACTGGAAGAGTATCGTTAAGCCAGATAGTTTTATATACATTACACCATCAATTACCATTATGCATAAAAAGAAAAAGGCTGACAAGAAAAAACAGCTTCCACAAAAAAGTCAGCCAGAACCGCTTGAAGAAGGCCCTTCATCAATCGATTTCACGGCAGATATGAAAAAGGCCATCGGCATGCTAGCGATGGCTGGAAAAAGCGAGCAGGAGATAGCAGAGGCACTGAATGCCATGGCAATGCTGACTATTGATGAGATCCCTGTTTCATATGAGTACTTTGCGAAGATGATGATAGAAAAGGACCTTGAACACGATGAAGTGGCAATGCTTTACAGGGCAAGGGAGCAGATAAGCAGTGGACTTGCAATGAGAGAAGCAGTTGGCAAAGGTTCAAAAGTCAGAAAAAGAGGCGCATTCACGCCATCAATACTCCAGCTCTGCGGCGCATACAAAGCAGTTGAAAGAGATCAGGAGATCTTCGATTCTTTTATTGAATACTGCAGGGAGAATCTCAGGAGCCTGAGAAGAAAAAGGCAGGAGTTCACAGGAGATGAAGAGCTTTATGCAGCAGAATTCACGCAGACATTCAAAGAATGGGCAGGAAAAAATTCTGAGTACCTTCCGGTGAAATTCGCATTAGACTAGCCAAGAATTTCCTTCATTCTGTCAATTCTGTAATTAGTTATTGGAATGCATTTTTCAATTGGCATTGATCCGTAGCGTTCATACAATAATTGTCCTGCATATGCAATCATTGCGCCATTGTCTCGATTGAACTGGTTTGGAGCAAC